>JAFECY010000026.1 GCA_018241865.1 Pseudomonadota bacterium
GACTTCCAGCAAGTCGGTCGAATAAGCGGCAGCGCGTACCGTTTCCAATATCTGTGCCACCAAGCCTGGCCTGCCAAATTGTCGCAACGACAGGTTGACAGCAATCAGCAAGGGATAACCTGCATCGCGCCATATCTGTCCTTGTCGGCAAGCGGTTTGCAAAACCCACTCGCCGATCGGCAAAATCAGGCCTGTTTCCTCAGCCAGCGGGATAAATTTTTCCGGGGAAATCGAACCGAGCTCAGGGTGCTTCCAACGTATCAATGCCTCGACACCGATAATTTTCCCGGTCGCCAGATCGACGCGCGGCTGATATTCAACCGTGAACTGCCCCCGTTCGAGCGCGACATGCAAACTATTGGCCATCACCATGAATTCTTTGGCGCGCAAATTCATTTCCGGCGCAAACAATTTAATTTTGTCGCGGCCTTCTTCTTTGGCGCGATACATCGCGGTATCGGCATGCTTGAGTAGCGTGGTGGCATCTTGACCGTCCTGCGGGTAAAAACTGATACCGATGCTGGCGGAGACGAACAATTCGTGCGCGTCGATGACGGCCGGTTTTTCGATGGCGGCCAGCAGGTTTTCCGCTAACAGGATCACAGTATTGCGATCCTCCGCCTGTTCCAGCACGATGGTAAATTCATCGCCGCCCAAACGCGCTAGCGTCTCGCATGGTGGCACACCGGCCTGTAAGCGCGCTGCGATTTCTTGCAGAAGACGGTCGCCGATCTCGTGCCCGAGCGAATCATTGATGATTTTGAAGCGATCAAGATCAATGAAGATCACGCAAATGCGTGTCTTATTTCTGGCTGCATTGACGATCGCGTCATCCAAGCGATCGTTGAACAACATGCGATTTGGTAGATTGGTCAGCGGATCGTGGTTGGCCAAAAATTCCAGCGCCGATTCATAATCTTTATATTGCGAAATATCGGCGAAGGTGCCAATGTAGTGCGTCACTTTCTGGCTAGTGGTATCACGCACTGCATTGAGACTTAACAACTGCGTGTACGCTTGACCGTCCTTGCGCTCGTCCCCTATTTCACCTTTCCAACAACCTTTTTGGCGCAGTGCGTCCCCCAAATCCTTGTAGAATTTTTCGTCATGTTTTGTTGAATGCAACATGCGCGGCTTGTGTCCGATCACTTCTTCGGCGCTATAACCGGTGATATCAACGAAACCCTTGTTAATGAAAAGAATGCGCCGGTCGGCACCGAGAATCATGATGCCGTCCATGGTGTGCTGCATGGCGTGGCTAGCAAGCTGAGATTGCTGGAGCGCGCGATGATGTTCTGCTTCCCAAACCTGCCGACGATTCCGCATCCAGAAAATCATCGCGGCGAAACCAGCCAGTATCAGAACGAGCGACCAGACGAGGTTACTCCCCATGGTGCCACCATGATTTCTGCGGCAAGAAGGCTAGCAGCACCGCAATAGAATTCACTTTATTTCCTTCGGACAGTGGGGAACTGCGATTCGAATGCTACACGGCTATGGCCATGCCAAGGTGGTGAAATACTGTACCACACTCACTCTTGCACTTATGGCTAGGAAGGCCGAAGAAAACGATAAAAAATCAAGAAGCGCCGAGCATCGCTGCCAAACGGCGCGCCATGGTTTCAGCCAGCGTTTGGTCGCGCGCCTCAACCATCACCCGTACCAGAGGCTCGGTGCCGGAAGGCCGAATCAACACGCGGCCGGCATCGCCCAGCTCACGCTCGACCGCCTGCTTTTCCTCGACCAAACTGGCATTTTTCTGCCAGTCGAAACCGGGGGCGACCTTGACGTTAATCAGGGTTTGCGGATAGAGCACAATATCCTCGGTACATTGAGCCAAAGTCTTGCCGCTGCGTTTCATCGCCGACAACACCTGCAACGCTGACACGATGCCGTCGCCCGTGGTATGGCGGTCGAGGAACAGCAAATGTCCAGAACCTTCGCCGCCAATCTGCCAACCGCGCTCTTGCAACATCTCCAGTACATAACGATCGCCCACCTTGGCACGAGCAAATCCCACGCCCATTTTTTTGAACGCGACTTCCAGCGCCATGTTGGTCATCAACGTGCCAACCGCTCCTTGTACCGCACCGGCAGTCAGCCTGTCCTTGACCATGACATACAAAAGTTCGTCGCCGTTATAAATGCGACCGCTACCATCGACCATAATCAGGCGGTCGGCATCGCCATCGAGCGCAACACCGACATCGGCGCGATGCTCGACCACGGCCTTGGCCAGCGCATTCGGTGCAGTCGCACCAAAACCGTCGTTGATGTTCAAACCGTTCGGCTGATTGCCGATGGCGACCACTTCCGCGCCAAGTTCATGGAAGACATGTGGCGCAATGTGATACGCAGCACCATGTGCGCAATCGACCACGATTTTTAGATTGCGTAAATCCAACTCATTCGGGAAAGTACTCTTGCAAAATTCGATGTAACGCCCCTGCGCATCGTCCAGACGCTTGGCCTTGCCCAATTTTTCCGAAGAAACGCAATCAATAGGCTGATCCAACACTGCCTCGATCGCCGCCTCAAGCGCATCCGGTAATTTGTTGCCCTGCGCAGAAAAAAATTTGATGCCGTTGTCGTAATACGGATTGTGCGAAGCCGAGATGACTACACCGGCCGACAGTCGCAGCGCGCGCGTGAGATAAGCAACCGCCGGCGTCGGCACCGGACCGGCCAGCATGACATCGACACCTGCGGCGGAAAAACCCGCTTCCAGCGCCGCTTCCAGCATGTATCCCGAAATGCGCGTGTCTTTGCCGATCAAGACAGTCGGCTTGCCGGATTCACTCCGGGTCAACACTTTGCCGGCGGCATAGCCCAGACGCATGACTAGCTCTGGCGTAATCGGCAGGCTACCGACGCGGCCGCGCACGCCATCGGTGCCGAAATATTTGCGTGACATGTTGTAGTTCCTTTTATTTGTTTGATGATGTGCTGGATGATTGTTCCGCCGCGCGTCGCTCAGCGGCATGCCAGACTGCGATGGCATCGACCATTTCGGCCACATCGTGCACGCGCACAATGCGCGCACCTTGCGTAATCGCGAACAAGGTTGCCGCTAAGCTGCCTGCCAGTCTTGTCTCGACCGGCTTGCCCGTGATCGCACCGATCATGGATTTGCGCGACAGCCCGGCCAGCAGCGGCAAGCCCAGTTCGCCGCCGATGTCACCGATGGCGGCGAGCAAATCAAGATTATGCGCCAGCGTCTTACCGAAACAAAAACCAGGATCAACGCACAAGCGTGCGCGAGCAATCCCTTCCTGTTCCGCCGCCATCACGCGCGCGCGCAGAAATGCGCCGACCTCGGCGACTACATCTACGTACTGCGGAGCGCTCTGCATCGTTTGCGGGTCGCCCTGCATGTGCATGATACATAGGCCGCAATCGCTGTCCTTGACTGCCTCCAGCGCACTAGGCAGACCAAAGCCGCGAATATCGTTAATCATATCGGCACCGGCATGCAAGACCTCGCGCATCACTTCCGGCTTGCAGGTATCGACGGACAAGGGTTTGCCACAATCGCGCAAGGCGTACAGCACCGGCATGACGCGGCGCAATTCTTCCGCCAGCGGCACCGGCGGCGAGCCCGGTCGCGTCGATTCCGCACCGATGTCGATGATATCGACGCCATCGACCATCATTTGCTCGGCACGCGACAACGCCGCTTCCAGCGAGAAAAAATGGCCGCCATCGGAAAAAGAATCTGGCGTGATATTCAGCACACCCATCACTAACGGCCGATCCGTCGCGCCTACCGGCAGACGGAAGCGGCCGCACTGCAACTGCTGCATACCTGCTCCCCGCAAAGAAAAAGGGTGAAGATCGCTCCTCACCCTACATCACCTACATTCATTCAAGATCAACGCAACGCCTACGTCCTTCCTACATCAGGCCGGCGCAGTGGCATTCGGCGATACACCGCCAGAGGTATTGTCCGGCGGCGACTTGCGGCTGGTGACGCCCGCCTTGGGCTGGCGCGGCTCGTGACCGGCCATGATGTCGTTGATCTGATCGGCATCAATGGTTTCCCATTCCAGCAGCGCCTTGGTCATCATCTCAACCTTGTCGCGATTCTCATCCAACAGTTTGCGCGCCAACGCGTATTGCTCGTCAAGAATGCGGCGAATTTCGCCGTCAACTTTTTGCTGGGTCGCTTCCGAAATAGTCTTGGAAGGCCCGCCGAAATACCCTTCGTTTTGGCTGTCTTCATACACCATCACGCCCAAGCTGTCGGACATGCCGAATTTGGTTACCATCGACCGCGCCAGTTTAGTCGCGCGAGAAAAATCGTTAGAAGCGCCAGTGGACATCTGACCAACGAATAATTCCTCAGCGATGCGGCCGCCAAACAAAATGGAAATCTCTTCCAACATTTTGTCTTTATAACCGCTGATCTGGTCATGTTCCGGCAATTGCCAAGTCAAACCAAGCGCATACCCACGCGGCATGATGGTGACTTTATGCACAGGGTCGGCCTTAGGCAGCAGCTTGGCGACGACAGCATGGCCGGACTCGTGATACGCAGTATTGCGACGTTCTTCCTCGCGCATGACCATCGACTTGCGTTCCGGCCCCATGTATATCTTATCCTTGGCATCCTCGAAGTCCTGCATATCGACCAAGCGCTTGTTGCGACGAGCGGCGAACAATGCCGCTTCGTTGACCAAGTTAGCCAAGTCGGCACCGGAAAAGCCCGGTGTGCCGCGCGCCAGAATATCGGCCTTGACGTCTGGTGCAATCGGCACTTTACGCATATGAACATACAGAATTTGCTCGCGACCACGAATGTCCGGCAAGCCGACCATCACTTGTCGATCGAAACGACCAGGACGCAGCAGCGCCTTGTCCAACACGTCGGCACGGTTGGTGGCAGCAATCACGATCACGCCGGCATTGGCCTCGAAACCGTCCATCTCGACCAACAACTGGTTCAGAGTCTGTTCACGTTCGTCGTTACCGCCGCCCATGCCGGCACCGCGATGACGGCCAACCGCATCGATCTCATCGATGAAGACGATGCATGGCGAATGTTTTTTGGCGTTCTCGAACATGTCGCGTACACGTGACGCGCCCACGCCGACGAACATTTCGACAAAGTCGGAACCAGAAATGGTGAAGAACGGCACCTTGGCTTCACCAGCAATGGCGCGTGCCAACAAAGTTTTACCGGTACCCGGCGGCCCGACCATCAGCACGCCACGCGGAATACGACCACCCAATTTTTGGAACTTGGTTGGATCGCGCAGAAAATCGACCAACTCCTGCACTTCTTCCTTCGCTTCGTCGCAACCGGCGACATCGGCAAACGTGATGGCGTTATTATTTTCATCCAACATGCGCGCCTTCGATTTGCCGAAGGAAAACGCGCCGCCTTTGCCGCCACCTTGCATCTGGCGCATGAAGAAAATCCACACACCGATCAAGAGCAGCATCGGGAACCAGTTGATGAAAATTTGCGCCAAGAACGATTGTTCTTCCGGCTGCTTCAAATCGAATTTGACGCCCGTATTAATCAGGTCCCCGGTGAGTCCGCGATCGAAGAAAGGCGAATAGGCCGTCTTGATTTTTTTACCATCCGTTGTGGTGGCGACAATGCTGCGATCCTCGATCACCACATCTTTGATCTGCTTGGCATGCAACTGATCCAAAAATTCGGAATAGGAAACTGCCGTCGCGCCGCTCGCCACAGAGCGTCCTTCGAACTGCTTGAAAACAGTAAACAGCACCAAGGCGATCACAACCCAGATGGCGGCTTTGGAAAACATATTATTCACGGGGGAAACTCCTCCAGCGCGGTGATGCGCTTCGATATAGCGTCTTTGGCGATTTTACTCGCAATACACAGGGCTTGCCAGCGAGAATGTGGTGGTGAAAGCCTTAATAATCAAGGGTAATTCAGCGGTTTTTCCGAATTTTAGACGGGATTTTTCAATCCTTTGCCCAGTACGAAAATTTCGGAGGATTTATCCCGACTGGCTTTCGGTTTTTTGGAGGAAACTGTTTTGAATTCCTCCCTGAATTTCGACAGGATATCGTTGTAACCGGAACCATTGAAACACTTGACGAGCAAAGCCCCGGAAGGCTTCAAGTGCGTGCGGGCGAAATCCATCGCCAGTTCGATGATGTGCTCGACTCGTGCGGCATCGGTCACAGCAACGCCTGACAGATTGGGCGCCATATCGGACAGCACCAGATCGACTTGGCGCTCACCTACTAACGCTTCCAATTGATCCAGCACCGCCTGTTCGCGGAAATCACCCTGAATGAAATGGACGTCGGCGATCGGTTCCATCGGCAAGATATCCAGACCAATGATGACACCGTTGATGCCGCCGCCGGCTTGTCCGGCCAGCTTGTTGCGCACATACTGCGACCAGCTTCCCGGCGTGCAACCGAGATCGACGATCACCTGTCCTGATCGGATCAATTTTTCCGCCTCATCGATTTCCTGTAGTTTATAAACGGCGCGGGCGCGATAACCCTCTTTCTGCGCCAGTTTTACGAACGGATCGTTAAGATGGTCATGCACCCAGTTTTTATTAAATTTGTTCTTTGCCATTCGCGTAGAATACTGCTTTCAAAGGATTTTTATGCTGAAACTCACACCCGCCGAGCGCAGTAATTTGCGCGACGAAGCGCATGCTCTGAACCCGGTTGTCATCATCGGCGATGCCGGATTAACCGCGGCCGTTCTCAAGGAAATCGACGCCAGCCTCAAAGCACACGGCTTGATTAAAGTGCGCGTATTCGGCGACGAGCGCGAAGAACGCATCGGTATATATGACGCCATTTGTGCGGAACTACATGCTGCACCGATCCAACACATCGGCAAACTACTGGTCATTTATCGCCCCAAAGAGGAAGCCATCAAGGAATCCCAAGGCAAAAAAGGGAGGGGTTTGCGCGAAGTCACCATCGTCAAACCTAGCCGCAGCGGCACCAAGAAACCGTCGGTGAGCAAAGTCATGTTGAAGGGAAATGAGCGGGTAACTGCCGGCGGTACGATCAAGCGCGCCAAGCCGCGTCAGACCAGCAGCAAGAAATCCCTATCGGCAAAATAAAGCTGCTCAACGCAGCTTCAAAATCAACCCGATCCCCAGCAGGCTTTGCAGCAAAAATATTATGCTGGCAATGCCGTGCAACCAAGCAAACTGCATACTCGTTCCGGCAGCAGCTAAACCGGCGGAGCCTGCTGCATCCTTCAGTGCGGCCATATAAGGCTGCAAACCGAAATACCCCACCGCCGTGCATGCCAGCATGGCGACGATCAAGCCGAGGAGCTGCTTGCGCAGTCTTTCATTCGCACCACGGTTCAGGAACATCAGCAAGAGCAGGATCAAACCGGACACCAGCGATACCCAAGCTTCAGTGTGGAAGATGCTGCCTGCGATCGTGCCGGCAAGCGTGCGATCGGCAAGCGTGGCGAACAGAGTCGGCGCGACGATATAGCCAACCGTCCAGAGGCTGCCCACCCAAAGCGTTGCCAGCAGCAGCCGGATGCGCGCCATGCTCATCACTCAGACGTAACGCACGTCTAGGATTTCATATTCGCGCGGACCGGACGGCGCCTTGACCTCGACCACGTCGCCGGCGTATTTGCCGATCAGGGCGCGCGCAATCGGCGAGGTCACGGAAATCTTCAAATCCTTCAGGTCGGCTTCGTCTTCGCCGACGATCTGGTAAGTCACCTTCTGGCCGGACTCCATATCTTCCAGATGCACCGTCGAGGCAAACACCACGCGACCTTCGGCGTCGAGCAAGGTCGGGTCGATGATTTGCGCCGCGCCGAGCTTGCCTTCGAGGTCGGCAATGCGGCCTTCGATGAAGCTCTGTTTTTCTTTGGCGGCATCGTATTCGGCATTTTCCGACAAGTCGCCCTGCGCCCGCGCTTCGGCGATGGCGGTGATGACGGCGGGACGTTCCTTGGTCTTCAGGCGCTGCAGCTCTTCCTTGAGCAATTCTGCGCCGCGCTTGGTAATGGGTACTGAACTCATGATTTTCTACAATCAAAAAAACCACAGAGCTCACAGGGCGTACCGGACAAGCGGTACTGCCGTGAGCGCTGCGGGGATTTACTGGATAGGATTAGTGTAAGGTTTTATGCAAACCCTGTAAATCATAGACGTGCAACTCGTTCAAGTGCGCCATGCCTTCCACCATTGCCTCTGCACCGGCAATGGTCGTAAAGGTAGTCACGCGCGCAGCCAATGCCGACGTACGGATCGCACGCGAATCGGCGATGGCGTTACGTTTTTCTTCGACGGTATTGATGACCAACGCGATTTCCCCATTTTTCAACATATCAACAATGTGCGGACGGCCTTCGACCACTTTGTTGACGGTCTCCACTGCAATGCCGGCATCAGCGATAGCGACAGCGGTGCCTTTGGTAGCGACCACAGAGAAGCCGATCTCAACGAGATCTTTTGCGACTTGCACCGCGCGCGGTTTATCGCTGTTTTTCACCGATAAAAACACCTTACCCGACTGCGGCAATTTGACACCCGCGCCGAGTTGCGATTTGACGAAGGCCTCGCCGAAAGTCTTACCGACGCCCATGACTTCGCCGGTCGATTTCATTTCCGGGCCGAGAATGGTATCGACGCCGGGAAATTTCACGAACGGGAATACGGCTTCTTTCACGCTGAAATAGGAAGGCACGACTTCGCTCTGAATGCCTTGGCTTTCCAGCGACTGACCGACCATGCAGCGCGCGGCGATCTTGGCCAACTGCAGGCCGGTGGCCTTGGAGACGAAAGGCACGGTGCGCGAAGCACGCGGATTGACTTCCAGCACATAGACCACGTCTTCGATCTTGCCATCCACCTCCTGCTGCTGAATGGCGAACTGTACGTTCATCAAACCAACCACGTTCAAGCCCTTGGCCATCAGGGAAGTCTGGCGCTTCAGCTCATCGATAGTCTGTTGCGAAAGCGAATACGGCGGCAGCGAACAGGCCGAGTCGCCCGAGTGCACACCAGCTTGTTCGATATGTTCCATCACGCCACCGATGAAAGTACGCTGGCCGTCGGACAGGCAATCGACATCAACCTCGATGGCATCATTCAAGAAGCGGTCCAGCAGCACCGGCGAATCGTGCGAGACCTTGACGGCATCGCGCATGTAGCGCTCAAGGTCGCGCTGCTCATGGACGATTTCCATCGCGCGGCCACCCAGCACATAGGACGGACGCACCACCAGCGGATAGCCGATTTCCGATGCCAGTGCCAAGGCCTGTTCTTCGGTACGTGCGGTGCGATTCGGCGGCTGGCGCAGCTTGAGTTCGTGCAGCATCTTCTGGAAGCGCTCGCGGTCTTCGGCAGCATCGATCATATCCGGCGAGGTGCCGACGATGGGCACACCGTTGGCTTCGAGATCAAGCGCCAATTTCAGCGGCGTCTGGCCGCCGTACTGCACGATCACGCCATAAGGTTTTTCTTTATCGACGATTTCCAGCACGTCTTCCAGCGTCAGCGGCTCGAAGTACAGACGGTCGGAGGTGTCATAGTCGGTCGATACAGTTTCTGGATTGCAGTTGACCATGATGGTCTCGTAACCGTCTTCGCGCATCGCCAACGCCGCATGCACGCAGCAGTAATCGAATTCAATGCCTTGGCCGATGCGATTCGGACCACCGCCCAGCACCATGATTTTTTTCTTGTCGGTCGGCTGCGACTCGCACTCTTCTTCATAGGTCGAGTACATGTACGCCGTCTTGGTGGCGAATTCGCCGGCGCAAGTATCGACCCGCTTGTACACCGGGCGGATGTTCAGCGCACGACGTTTTTCGCGCACGGCGGTGTCGGTGGTTTTGAGCAGCTTGGCCAGACGACGGTCGGCGAAACCTTTCTGCTTCAGGCGGAACAGGGTGTCGCGGTCGAGCGTTTCCAGCGTTTTCTCTTCCAGCGCCAGTTCGATATCGACGATTTCCTTGATCTGCACCAGAAACCACGGGTCGATCGATGTCAGCTGCTGCACTTCTTCCAGCGAGAAACCGTGGGCGAAGGCGTCGCCGACGTACCAGATGCGGTCCGGTCCGGGCGCGCCGAGTTCTTCCTCGATGGTTTCGCGATCGGTGGTTTTTTCATTCATGCCATCGACGCCCACTTCCAGGCCGCGCAAGGCTTTCTGGAAGGATTCCTGGAAAGTGCGGCCGATCGCCATGACTTCGCCCACCGATTTCATCTGGGTGGTGAGATGGTGGTCGGCGGCGGGGAATTTTTCAAAGGCGAAACGTGGAATCTTGGTGACCACGTAATCGATGGTCGGCTCGAACGACGCCGGGGTGGCGCCGCCGGTGATTTCGTTGCGCAACTCGTCCAGGGTGAAGCCCACGGCGAGCTTGGCGGCGATCTTGGCGATCGGGAAGCCGGTTGCCTTGGACGCCAGCGCCGAGGAACGCGACACGCGCGGGTTCATCTCGATGACGATCATGCGGCCGTCATTCGGATTGACCGCGAACTGCACGTTGGAGCCGCCGGTATCGACGCCGATCTCGCGCAGCACCGCCAGGCTGGCATTGCGCATGATCTGGTATTCCTTGTCGGTCAGGGTCTGCGCCGGCGCCACGGTGATCGAGTCGCCGGTATGCACGCCCATCGGGTCGAGGTTTTCGATCGAGCAGACGATGATGCAGTTGTCCGCCTTGTCGCGCACCACTTCCATCTCGTACTCTTTCCAGCCGAGGAGCGATTCCTCGATCAGCAGTTCCGAGGTGGGCGAAGCTTCCAGCCCGCGCTTGCAGATGGTCTCGAACTCTTCCGAGTTGTAGGCGATGCCGCCGCCGGTGCCGCCCATGGTGAAGGAGGGGCGGATGATGACCGGGAAACCCAGCTCTTTCTGCACCGCCCAGGATTCGTCCATGGTGTGGGCCACGCCCGACCTGGCCGAACCCAGGCCGATCCTGGTCATCGCATCCTTGAACTTGGAACGGTCCTCGGCCTTGTCGATGGCTTCCGGCGTGGCGCCGATCAGTTCGCACTTGTACTTGTCCAATACGCCGTTGCGCCACAGGTCGAGCGCGCAGTTCAGCGCGGTCTGGCCGCCCATGGTCGGCAGGATGGCGTCGGGGCGCTCCTTGTCGATGATGCGCTCCACCACTTGCCAGGTGATCGGCTCGATGTAGGTGACGTCGGCCATTTCCGGGTCGGTCATGATGGTGGCCGGGTTGCTGTTGACCAGGATGACCTTGTAGCCTTCCTCGCGCAGGGCCTTGCAGGCCTGGGCGCCGGAATAGTCGAATTCGCAGGCCTGGCCGATGATGATCGGGCCGGCGCCGATAATCAGGATGCTTTTTATATCAGTACGCTTAGGCATTGCGCTTCTCCATCATCGCAATGAAGCGATCAAACAAGGGGGCGATATCGTGCGGGCCTGGCGAGGCTTCCGGGTGTCCTTGGAAACAGAAAGCCGGCTTATCGGTGCGAGCGAAGCCCTGCAGCGAACCGTCGAACAACGAAACATGGGTGATGCGGCAATTGGCCGGCAAGGTAGCTTGGTCAACGGCGAAGCCGTGGTTTTGCGACGTAATCATGACCTGCTTGGTATCGAGGTCCTGCACCGGATGGTTGGCACCGTGATGGCCGAACTTCATCTTGATCGTCTTCGCGCCGGAAGCCAGCGCCATGATCTGGTGGCCGAGGCAAATACCGAAGGTTGGAATACCGCGCTCGATCAATTCACGCGTAGCGGTAATCGCATAGTCGCAAGGCTCTGGATCGCCGGGACCGTTGGACAAGAAAATGCCGTCTGGATTCAATGCCAGCGCATCGGCAGCGCTGGCTTGCGCCGGCAACACCGTAACCTTGCAACCGCGTTCGGCCAGCATACGCAGGATGTTGAACTTGACGCCGTAGTCGAAAGCGACCACATGGTATTTCGGTGCGGTTTGCTGGCCGTAGCCCGCGCCCAGTTTCCACTCGGCTTCGGTCCAAATATAAGGTTTGGCAGTCGAAACCACTTTCGCCAAATCCATGCCAGCCAAGCCGGGGAAGGATTTCGCCAATTCCAGCGCCTTGGCCGGCGTCGCATCCGCGCCGGCAAGAATGGCGCCGTTCTGCGCACCTTTTTCGCGCAGAATGCGCGTCAGCTTGCGGGTATCGATGCCGGCGATGGCGACGATGTTTTCCGATTGTAAATATGCCGAGAGCGTTTGCTTGCTGCGGAAGTTCGATGCCAAAAGCGGCAAGTCCTTAATAATCAGACCAGCGGCATGAATTTTGGTGGCTTCGACATCTTCTGGATTGACGCCGGTATTGCCGATGTGCGGGTAAGTCAGAGTGACGATCTGGCGGCTATAGCTGGGGTCGGTCAGGATTTCCTGGTAGCCGGTCATCGCGGTATTGAAGACCACTTCACCGCTGGTCTGACCACCTGCACCGATAGAAAATCCTTGAAAAATCGACCCGTCTGCTAGCGCTAGGATGGCCGGAATTTTTTGGCCGGAAAAGAAATGCAGCAAGGGTAACTCCTGATGTGGTTACCGTCGCTGCGCCGTGCCATCGTGGCCGCGATCATCCGTCCGCGACTGATCGCGCAAAGAGAAATATTGGCCGGTCCGGGACGTTTGGGAAGGGGTATGCGCTACGACGGAATGAATTTGTTCAAACCTTGAAATTATAGCGCAAAACCCCCTCATCGAGCAAACCGCGAATACACAATCGCCGAGATGCCGCTGCCGGCTCCAGAAAACAAGGAACGGTTATGAAGGCAGAGCCGCGACGCCGGCACGAGCGATTTGCGCATCTTCCGCCGCACGGACACCAGACACGCCGACCGCGCCCAAGCATTGCCCCTCGTACATGATGGGCAATGCTCCTTCGATCATCCCCTCCAGCTCGGGAGCCGATAGGAAGGAATAACGGCCATTGTTAATCATGTCTTCGTATATCTTGGTTTCGCGGCGACCCAAAGCGGAAGTGCGTGCCTTGGCCTGAGCCATGCTGAGCGAATTGAGCGCGGCGCCATCCATACGCTGCAGCCAGACCAAATTGCCGGCATCATCCGCCACGACGATAGTGACCGCCCAGTTGTTAGTGACCGCCTCTGCTTCTGCGGCAGCGGCGATTTTTTTAGCGTCATCGAGGGTCAGAACTGGTTTGAGTCGCATCATGCCTCCATGTGAGAAGGCATGATTGTACTGAGAGTCCATTCCGACGGGAATGGCTAAAGCTACGCTGAATGAGCGCAGCCCTAATTCATCTTGGCATTCGCCTGCTGCAAAATGAGTTCGGCCAAAGGCTGCAATTCGCTGGACAATTCTTTCATGTGCGCCATGACCTTGTCCTGTCGGCCTTCTTTAATCCATTGCAACAAAGTGGCCAGATCAACCACGCCAGCGACGGGTTCGTCCGGTTGCTGAAAAGAGATGGCCGAAGACGGCTGCATAGCCACTTGGGGAGCAGCCGGCGCCTCCACTTCCATGCCGATTTCGACCATGCCATTTTTCAGAAAAATATCTTCTTCTTCCGCACCCACCACACCCGTTGCGGCTAAGCTCAGACCGATCGCCGCACGCCGGCGAGCGTCATCCTGCAAGCTGAGCACGGTTGGTTCAGCAAAACTGTCAACCGAATGTTCGGAAAGGGAGGCCACGCCGCAGCAAGCGATGAAGGCCATTTGATCGTCCTTGACCATATTGGCATTGGCGATCGCGCGACAAATGCGCTGAGCAAAATTGCGCGCGGCATCGAAATGGATGCTACCGGTGGCAAGCGTAAATTCGGCCTCTCCGGTCTGGGCGACTCGGTCGGTCTGCCGGATAGTTCGCTGCAATAATTGCCCGATGGCGCTCACC
>JAFECY010000270.1 GCA_018241865.1 Pseudomonadota bacterium
CGCGCCGGTTTCAATCATGCTTCGCAAATTGATCGTCTCGTCTTTGTACTCAGCCAACGACGTGACTGTAAACCCGGCATGCTTTACGCCAGCGCTATCGAAATAGCTCAATTTGACGCTACTCGATTCCTGTTTAATGAATGCCTCAGTGCTGGCATCTCTGCCGTTAAGCTTCGCCCAGTGTTCATCCACCATTGCAGCCGCATAACGGTCAAGCTGCTTACTGGCTTCCGCTTCCGATAATGTTTGGCCCTTTTCGGCCATGTACTTCATATAGCGGGCAATGCGTGATTTGTCGTGCAAGAAGTCGATTTCACTCAGGTGCAACTGTCGGTTATAAGTCTCCGCATTCAACGCGATATTGCTTCCCGCATTGATGCTTTGCCCATTGCCGCCTACTGCGGCCCCTGCTGCTGCACCGACCAGCGCTGATCCCAGCTTCATCATGTCGTTGAATGCGGATGTGCCGTACTGGTAGCCTTGGCTGGCGAGGAAACTTTCCATCGCAGGCGTGAGCGCTTCCTTGGCTGCGCCTGCCGTGGCGCCGGCCAGTGCATCGGTGCCGCCGATCTTAGCCTGGATCAGGCCGGCCAGACCATGCAGGATGGTCTTTTCGAGGGAGCCGTCTTGCCATTTGTTCTCATTGGCGAGATCGCCAATCTGTTTGCCGATGACGGCGCCTACGGCATTGGCCGTGGCAGCGCCCGTTTTGCCGCTGCCGACACCATCGACAACCAGGCCTGTTGCGACGGCCAGCGCCAAACTATATTTGCCGCCAGTGCCCCAGTCCTTTTGCGCCTGTTGGGCATCGATAATGGTCTGTCTGGCTTGCGCTCTTTCTTCGTCGCTGCTGTTGGGGTTGTCAATGACCTTCTGTGCCGCTTGCTGGGTCTTGATGGCATTGGCAGCGATGTCGTTGGCCACTTGCTTGGAGGTGGCGATCACGGTGCCGGCAGCGGCAGAGATCGCCTGCTGCTCTTGCATGACTGCTTTGATATCGGGCGCCGCTGCGATCTTGGTATGCGCTGTGCTGGCCTCGGTGTTGATGCCGAGGTCTTTCGCACTGTCAGTCGTCTTGCCGCCAATCGTGATGGTGCCGTCGGTCAAAGTAGCGTAAGTGGTGGAGTGGGCGCTGCCTTTTTCCTGCATCGGCAAGCCGGGGGTGACGTTACCGCTCTTGGCGCTGCCAAAGGTTTGTTGTTGCACCTCAGGCTTTTTACTGCCGTTGGTGTTGGTGTCGCCCGCGCCGCTGCCGCCGCTCATGCTGCCTGCCAAGCTGACACTGCCGGCGTTGTACGTCATCTCGTTCTCAAGATTGCTGAACGTGATGGCATTGGTGGTGAGCGCGGCGTTGGCGGCGTTGGTGCTGGTAATCGCGCCACCTTTGAGATCGACCGTGTCAGCATTGACGTGGTAGCCGTCGTTCCCTGCGAACAGACCGGATTGTTCATTGACGTAGGTGGCGCTGCTATCGCCTGAGGCTTTTGAGAAACTGCCGGAAGCTTCCCATGCCGTGCCGATCGAGACTTGCACCCGTACCCCGACATTGCTTTGGGCATTGTGCTGGGTGACGGTGTCTTGCACCGATTCGACCGCCAGCTTGCCTTTGACGTCGGCATTGATGGTGTCGGCTTTGACGTCGGCGCCTTTTAGCGTGGTGTCGCCCTTGGATTGCAGGGCGACAGTCTCGCCTGCCAGATGGGTGTTGCTGTTGATGGTGGCGGCGTTGTTGTAGTCGCCGTGGCCGGCGTTGGCGGCGACATAGGCATAGACGCCGGTTTGCGCGCCGACGGAGAAGCCGACGCCGACTTCCACGCCGGCGCTGCGGTTGTTGCCGGAGCTCTGGGCGCTGCTTTGGCCGGCATCCAGCAGGATGTCTTTGGCGGCGTCGAGCGTGAGGGCCTTGCCGGCACTGAGGCTCGATCCGGTGGCGTGGATGTTGCCTTCGGTGGCGGTGAGCGTGATGTCGTTGCCGCCGTTGATGGTGCTGCCCTGGGCTTGGCTGCCGCTGGTTTGGTCTTGGCTGCTGGAGCTGGCGAAGCCGATCCCGACTTCGCCTTTGATCAGGGTGCCGCTGGTTTTACTGGCGGCGCTAATGGCTTGGTAGGCATTGGCGGCGGCGGCCATGCCTTGCATGGCTTGCAGCCGACCATCAGATTTGCTGGCGCCTTCGATGTTGTTGACGAGGTCGATGACGGGCGAGCTGATGCGGGCGAACATGCCGATTTTCAGGTCGGAATTGTCTTGCGCGCTGTTGCCGCTGTTGGCCGCGGTGGCGATGTCGATGGCCTTGCCGCTGATGCTGATGTCGTTGGCGGCTAGGACATTGCTCGCCTTCTGGGTGTATTTGTCGCCGGCGGCAAGCGTGACATTGCCTTGCAGACTGGCGACATTGGAATCGATCTGGGTGATGCCGTCCTGGCTATCGTTATGATTCTCCTTATGGAAACCGGCGAAGCGCTCGGTGTCGGAGATCACGACTTTGCCAATGGCTTTACTGTCGCTGTGGTTATCGTTGGCCACGCGATCCTGGCCGCTTTGGAGCGTGAGATTGCGGGCGGCGTTGATGACGGTGTCGCCGTTGGCCGCGATGTTGCTGCCGGTGAGCGTGATGTCGCCCTCGGTAGTGGCTAATGTGGCCTTGCCGCCGACCGACAGGCTGGTGCCGGTGATGGTGTCGGTGTCGCCCAGGCCATTACCTTTGTTGTTGAATACGCCTACCGGCAAGCTGCCCCGGTTATCGAAACTCCAACCGCTGGCTTTGTTGTCTTGACTTTGACTTTCCAGATTGTGGCCCACGTCAAGGGTGAGGTGATTTTTGGCGAGCAGTAAGGCATCGCCTTCCGCGCTGATGCTGCTGCCTTGGCTATGGATGCTGCCGTCGGTGGCGAGGATGGTGAGGTCGCCCCCGGCTTTGAGCGTGCTGACTTTGGCGTCGCTGGTGGCGTAGTCCTGGGTGGCATTTGCGCTACGCGAACCTGCCTGTATCACAATGGGGGTGGAGGCGGCCAATATACCGTCTGCCGTGGCTTCAGCGCGCTTGAACTCCTTGCCAACGGTGCTGGTGGTTTTATTGTTTTTACCGCTCTCCTGATAGGCGTTACTGAAGGCAGAGAATGGATCGACTGTGACGCCTATCGAGAAACCGCTGGATTGGGATTGTTGCGCGCCGTGTTCGACGCTGGTGTTTTGCGCAGCGGAGAGATCGACGCTTTTGCCGATAAGGGTGAGGTCTTTGCCGGCACTGATGTCGGAAGCAATGACGGTCAATTGTTGCCCGGATTGAATGCGGGTGCTGCCTTCAAGCGATTCAATACTGGCGCCGTGTTGGCTACTCGCCTCGACGCTGGCTTGGCTGGCGCTGCTGGATTTGCCGTAGCCGATACTGGCAACGCCTGCCGAGTAGCTGGCCGTGAAGCCGGATGTTTTTTCTTCGCGGCTCTGCTGATGTTGATAGCGGTCTTGCGCCGACGTGATCATGACATTATTACCCGCTTGGATACCAACATCCTGCGTGCCAACGGCGCTGCTGCCACGCACTGCCACATCATTACCGGCCTGCAGCGTAATCGTATTGCCACGGATGGCGCTGCCCTCGACTTGCGTCAACGATGCCTTGTTGTATGTGGTGGTGGTCGTAGTCTTGAACAGATTCCCGCTCTTGTTATAACTTTCATCGACGGCGACGTGGCGAGTGCTGTCGTTCTGGATCGTGACATCGTTGCTGGCTGCCAGCGTGACCTGACCATTCTGCGCAGCGACATTGGCGCCGGTCAGGACGATATTGCCATTGCCGTCAGCAGCATGGCCGGTGGTGCGCACCGTGACGTTGCCGGCGGCGCTGAGCGAGCCGGAGACCAAGGTCTCGTCGTCGCGGGCGACGCGGTTGTAGCTCTTGGTGCCGATGGTTTGCAGATCGCGGGCGCTGCGGTTCTTGACCGCTTCGATGCTGACGTTGCTGCCTTGGATGGTGACGTCGCCGCTGCTGCTGTTGTTGCCGGCGTTGATATTCGCACCTGTCAGGCTGACATTGCCGTTGGCGGCGATGACGAGATTGCCGCCGGACTGGAAGTTCGCGGTCTGGTTAGTGGTGGCTGATTCGCTGATATAGCCGGTGCGACCCTGGGTGGCGCGGCCGCTCTGGTCTTGCACGTTCAACTGGTATTCGCCTGCTACTGCGGCGATTCGGATGTCGCGGTTGGCGACGGCGGTGAGGGTGTTGTCGGCAGTGATGCTTGCGCCGACAGCGTGCAGATCGCGTCCGGCTTGCAGCTGGATGTCACCGCCCTGAATGGTGGCGATATGCTGGACGCTGCTGCGGCTGCTCGTGCCGTCGTTGTTGACGGTGTCTTTGCGCAGGGTCTGCAGCACGATGTCGCGCCCGGCCAAGAGGGTGAGGGGGGCGGGGTTGCCGGCAGTGCCGGTGCTCTCGCCTTTACCCAGAATGACGCCGGAGAGATTTTTGAGGTCGTTGTTGGCGCGCAGGTAGAGATCTTGCCCGCCGATGCGTCCGCCTTGGTTGACCAGGTCATGACCGGCGATAGCCGTGACCGTATTACCCGAGATCGTGCCGCTGTTGACGAGGTCGCCGCTGCTCTGGATCAGGATGTCGTTGCCGGCGATCAGCGATCCGTTGGCTTGCAGGTCGCCGCTTTGCGGACGGCGCAGATAGACTTGCGGTGCGAGCACTTGGCGGGTAGTGCCGTCGGCGAGGGTCACGGTGCGTTCGACCAGCCAGACGATGTCGGTGGTGAGGAGCGCCATCTGCTCGGCGGTCAGAGCCACGCCGGGGGTAAGCTGGTATTTTTTAGTGAAGGCAACGCCGGCGTCCATCAGGGCCTTGTATTCGGCTTCGGTATTGCTGTAGCCGTCCAGATAGCGACGGCCGGTGAGCGCCAGGATCTGGTCGTTAACCAGTTGCTGTTCGAGGAAGCCGTCGCCGTAGCGCTTGAGTTGGCGCTGCGGGTCGAGCTGCAGGCTTTGCAGGAAGTAGTCGGAGCCGAGGAAGGTACGGAAATTGGTGAAGCGCGGGTCGGTTTCGACCAGGTAGCGCGCGTTGGGTTCGGGGTGCTGCAGGAATAGGCTGTTGCTGGGCGTGGTCAGGTTGGACAGGCTGCTGGCGGGAGTGCGCACCACGGTCTGGTTGCCGACGTTTTGTTCAAAGCGCACCGTGGGCAGGTCGGTCATGACCGAGAGCGGAGCGGGACTGTAGTTGTTCTCGCCGTACCAGTTGCGGCAGTGGTGATTGCCGAAGGTGCCGCAGGCCACCACTTCGGTGAATTGTGCCGTGCCGCTGTAGTCGGTGCGGTCTTCGCCTTGGGTGGCGATGTTGGCAACGGCCGGGCCGTTGATGGCCAGCGCACCGCCGGCGACGATCTGACTGTCGCGGTTGATGACGCTGCCGCTGATGTTCATGCTGCCGCCGGAGAGGATCTGCCCCGGCGCGGTGCTGGCGACCACGGTACGCGTGCGGGTCGCATCGAGCTTGATCCGGGTGTAGTCCTCGAAATGCTCGATGCGGTTGTCTTCGGTGACTTGGGCGTTGTAGGGTGTGATCTGGATGTCGAGTGCGGTGAGCGTGGCTTGGAAGGCGGTGTTCCAAGTGGTGGCATCGGTGCGCCATTGGTTGCAGGCCGGACTGTTGACCAAGGTCACCATGCCGAAATTGGGATCGACGCTGCTGCAGCCGCCGGCAGGTTCGGTCGGTGGCGCCGAGCTGACCGGCGTGACGCCAAAGCGCGCGAAGATCGGGGCGTTCCAAGCGTAATTGGGCTGAAACGTGCACACCTGATTGAAGGTATTGGGGTCCATCACGCACACCTGACCCATGGCCGGCAGCACGGTGCTGCGCTGGCCGTACTTGTCGGGGTGGACGACGCAACTGTTGTCGTCTTGGTTGCCGCCGATGCCGTTGCATTGGCTGGTGGCATATTGTGTCGCGCTGCCGTTGGGCTGCACTGTTTCGGTGTGCACCGGAGCGTCGGTCACTTGGGTGGTGTTCAAACCGTCGTTGCGGTTGAGGATGTTGTTTGCGTTGATGGCTAGCGCGCCGGTCGCTTCGATCCGGGCGGAGGCGTTGGTGAGGGTGTGTGCCGATCCTTGCAGTTGGCCGTTGGCGTCGATGCTGCCGCCGATGCCAATGTCACCCAGACTGTAGATCAGGGCGCCGTTGGTGTTGTTGATGGCTTGCGCGCCGATCAGGAGCGTATTGCGCGCGGCGATGACGCCGGTGTCGCTGTTGTTCACCGTGTCGGCATGGATGCGCAGCATGTCGCCGTAGAGGCGGCCGGAGTTGTCCACGGTGGCGGCATGGATGCGGGTGTCGGCACTGTCGATCAGGCCGCTGGCGCTATTGGTCAGCGTGCCGCTGGCGGTGATGGCGGCGTTGCCGTCGCTCTGGGTCTGGCCGGTCAGGTTGGCCTTGCCGGTGGTGGCGATCTGGAGATTCTGTTTCGCGTAGCTGTCTTTCAGACTCAGGTCGCCGTTGGCCGACAGTACCAGGTTGCCTTGCAGCGCCGCCATGCGGCCGGTGCTGTTGACGCCGACGCCCAGTTCGCTCGATACGAGGTAAATCTGGTTGGCGTACATGCCGCCGAGGTTCTTGATGTCGATGGCGAATTGCGGCGCGGGGCCGCTGCCGCTCTGCGCAGCCGCTTGCAGGGTGCCGTACAACACCTGGTTGGCGCCGGCCAGTACGTTCAGGTTCTTGGCCCACACTTCGCCTTCGATGACGATGCCGCGCGCGATCAGGTCGAGCTGCTCGATATTGGCGGCGTTCAAGCCATTGTTGCCGACATTCACCTGCCCCTGGCGCACGTCGAAGCCGCTGATGCCGCCGTTGCCGTCGAACTGGGTCTGGCCGGTGGTGAGGGTGGCGCGACCGGTGTTCAAGAAGCCGCAACCGTCGCAAGAAATGCCGTTGGGGTTGGCCACCACGATATTGGCGCGCTGGCCGGCCACTTCGATGGTGCCGCGCAATTGCGAGGGATTGGCGCCGACCACTTCATTCAGGATGATGCGTGCCGGCACGGGGCCGAGCTGCATGTTGCCGGTGATCCAGCCGCCTTGCTGGGTCTGCACCGCAGTCGGGCTGTTGTTGAGGATCAGGCCGTTGGGGGCGACGTTGAACTGGTCGTACTGGTTGCGCGAGACGCCGCCGGCGGAAGGCGGGGCGATGTGCACGATGGGCACACCGTTTTGGGCGGCGTCCATGATCGGACGCTGGCCGGCCGGGGCATTGACGTTGGGCGTGACTTGCGCATGCACCGGCACCGCGAGGAAAGTCGCCTGACTCAGCAACAGGGCCGCCATGCCGCGCGCCACGCGGCGCACCCAAGGACGCTCGCCGGGCTGGAGATAGGCTTCCTGCCCGGTGCCTTGCCGCAGATGGGTGGCGGATTGTTGCTTGTACAGGTTGCGCTTGTTCATGCTGTTTCTAGATGCGTCAATCAGAATGCGTAAGTCAATGAGAGATAGGGGTTCCAGCGGCGGGTGCGGAAGCCTTCCGGCTTGTCGAGCGGTGCGCCGATGGCGAAGTCGAATTGCAGGCGGCGCCACTGGCCGCGCACGCCGATGGCCGCGCCAGCCAGACGGTCGCCGAGCAGGAAGGCCGTGCTCGGCCCCCAGACGCGGCCGGCGTCGATGCCGACATAGGCGACGCTGTCGATGCCCTCGCCCAATTTGAGCGGGGTGGAGAATTCGTTGCGCAGGTAATAGCCGCTTTCGGCCAGCAGCACGCTGTCGCCGTCGAAGCCGCGTACGCTATAGCGATTGCCGATGGCAATCTGGTCCACCGACAGGGAGAGGTCGCGGGTGTGCTGGGCGCGCAGGCTGGCTTGGTACTGCACCGGCTGGCTGCCGATTTTGAAGGGCAGACTGACACTGGCCGACAGTGTGGTGAGATGCGGACGCAAGGTCAGCCCGCCGCTGGACGCCGTGGGCAAATCGTCCTGGGCGTTTTGCCAGGGCATGCCTTGGCGGTAGCCGAGCTCGACATCGAGGCTGGCGTCGCCGAACAATTGTTTATAGGTGATGCCGGTTTCCAGATTGGTGGTGCGGCGGCGTTGCACGATCAGTTCGACATCGTCGAGGAAGCTGTTGGCGCGCCGCGTCGAGACGGCGGCATAGGCACCGAACTTGGCAGCGCCGGTGCGCACCAGCGTGCGGTGCCATTTGAGTTCGGCATTCTGGCTGGTGCCGCTGGAGAGGAATTGCACGGTGGTGCCTTGCACCACTTGCGCATAGCGGCTGTGGCTGGCGCTGAAGCTGAAGGTGTTGTAGCCCCAGGGGATGCTGTAGTTGAAGGAGGCGCTTTGGCTGCGGTGGTTGCCGGCCGGGTTCTCGGCATTGCTGTTCACCGACAGGGATGCGATGTCGTTCAGGCCGAGCGGGTTGTCGAGCGACAGGTAGCTGGAGAACTGGGTCGGCCCCAGTTGCCGGCTGCCGGAGTTGTCGATCGTGACGCCGCCGCGCAGGCGTTCGCCCAGCGTGCCACTCTTGCGCAGGATCGTGACATCGCTGGTGTCGGGTTGCGCGCCGGGCGCCAGTTCGGTGGCGACGTTTTGGCTGGGCAGACGCTTCATCTGCTCGACGCCCTGCTCCAGGTCACGCACGTTCAGGATGTCGCCTGCGCTGACCGGGAAGGCGTTGCGCCAAGTGCCCCAGGCGGTGTCGGGGGACTTTTGCGGGTCGGCGGCGACCATGCCGATTTTAGCGACGCGGCCGACGTGCAGGTGCACCATCAGGGCGCCGGTCTGGAGATTCTGTTGCGGCAGGGTGACCTTGGAGGTGACGTAGCCCAGTTCGATCAGCCTGGCGTCCAGCGCGGCGGCGATCTGGCGCAAGCCGGCGACGCCGGCGCATTGGCCGAGATAGGGCGCGGCGGCGTCCGCCAGCCAGAAGAAGCGCAGGGCATCCGTGCCCTGCAGTTCGACGTTTTTGATCGGGAAGCAGGGTTGCTCGACCGGCAGGGTGGTCGATACGGCAGTCGGCGCTTGCGGCTGCAGCACGTCGGATTTGGGCTGCACTTGCTGCTGTAATTCGCGGGCGCGCTCTTCCTGGCGGCGCAGGCCTTCGTCGATGGTTTGGGCCGGGGTCGGGGTCGCTTGCGCATACGCCGCGCCGGCACAACCGAAAGCCAGCGCGCCGGCGATGGCGGCAGCCAGCGGCAACAGCCGCAGTCCGGCGCGAGGTTTGTGACGGCAAAGGAAGAGCCGGCAATCGTTCGATTGTCTGGAAAAATCGGTCATCTTGATGGCATGAATTCACTGCCGAAAATGACTGGCAGCGCTGCCCCGTTGCGTGGGCGGGAGGAAAAATCGGGAATCGTTTTACGACTGCCGAATGCTGACCATGCGACGTTTAAAGCACTTGATCACTCGCATTTATTTCCTTTTTTGCAACCTCGCCATCTTATCATTTCGCAAAGAAAAAGCCGAGCGCGCATGAACAATAATTGTTGTATTTACATCAGTAGTGTCCCAACGTTTTTCATAGGAGCGTGAGCTGAATATGCTCACTTTCCGAGTCCGATATTTTCGTTGGCGAGGTAAGTAATTGATTTATCGGCGTTGTTTCAAACATGGTCAAACTCAATATTTGTAGAATTTCGTAAAGGCTATGCGGCAAATTCAAGCGCTTCTTGACGATCGCAATCAGCACATACGTCGCCACCGCAATCCAGATTTGCGTCTTGACGGCATTTTCGCTGGTGCCGAAAAAAGCCTTGATGCGCAAATGCTGCTTGATCCATTTGAAGAACAACTCCACCTGCCAGCGTTGCTTGTACAGCCCGGCGATCAGTTCCGGCTTGAGCGCAAAGTTGTTGGTCAAGAAGATAAGGCGCTTGCCCGCATCGTCCTTGGCGACCACGCGCCGCAGCGTGGCCGGATAATCTTTGCCCGAATAGAAGACGGTCAGCACGCCCGTCTGGTCGCACACAATGTTGGTGGCAAGCCGATCCACCGGATGCGAATAACGCCGCTTGAACTGGGTGTTGCTCTTGGCGCGCGTAACGAAGAAAGCGCCGGCCTCGTGAATGGTATGCAGTCTGCCAAAGTCCAGGTAACCGCGATCCATCAAGTAGAACGCGCCGGGCTCGATGAGAAGGTCGTCCAGCACGTTGACCTCGTGCGTCTTGCCATCCGTGATGTGAATGAAACTTGGGATCGAGCCGCGCAAATCCAGCAGCGTGCGTAGCTTGATAGCCGCCTTGGTGGAACGAAACGGCGCCCACGGATACATCGACAGGCAAAGATCGATCGTAGTGGCGTCGAATGCATAGACCGTGGCGTCCAACTCCACGCCCAGCGGTTCGCTGGCGTAAAGCGGCCTGGCCATACGAATCAAGTGCTGGGCGAAGTCGGCATAGATTTGCCACGGCCGAGTGGCGTTCGCATTGGCCAGCGTGTTGCGCGAGATCGTCGCGCAGCGAAATCCCATGTGATAGAGCCGAGGTGTCGGCGCGCGCAAGTTGATTTCGATGTCGCGCAACGACTCCCGATAGGTCAGCTGCGCAAAGGACATGGCGAAAAACTGATCGAGACAGGAAAAGTCCTTGACCTTGTACTCGCCGCGATGGGCGGCAACGCAACGACGGAACGTCGTCAGCGGCAGATAAGTCATGATCTGCGAAAACACGAGTTTGCCTTGATGCATAAGGGCCTTGAGCGGAAATCCGCAAAAAGCCCAAATTCTGCGCTTCGACGTTCAAATCGAGACCAGGAAAAAACATCGATTTATGCAGGAAAATCATTAGCTTACGAGACTGTGATGTGAGAACGTTGGGACACTACTGTATTTACATCATTATTTATATGAAAGCGCAGAAATTGGCAATATTCAATAAAATAAATGGATCGCCATTTAAGCGACTCGTTACGATCGTGATGGATTTTAGGACGTTGCCGAATTCGACTTTCACGACCAACCTAGTGTTCGCGGTGTCGCTGGAAAGATTTATGAAGAATGGGGCGACTGAGCTTCTCCCCGTGAAGTTGAACCAGTCACCCGCACAATGAAAATAATTTGGCACACTTTTGTCACAGTTGAATATAAAATC
>JAFECY010000271.1 GCA_018241865.1 Pseudomonadota bacterium
CAATGCGGAATGGCCTAGCGCCCACAAGTAATCGCCACGCTGCAACAGCAGCATCGACTCCGCCGAGAAGGTGGAAAAAGTGGTCAAACCGCCGAGAAAACCGGTCACGATCAGCAGCCGCCATTCCGGCGACAGGTGCGGGTGGTTTTGGAAGAACGCCATCGCCATGCCGATGATAAAGCCGCCGCCGAGGTTGGCGGCTAACGTGCCGATCGGCAAGGTATGCCAAGCGTTCATCCAGCTCGACAAGCCCCAGCGCAACCACGCGCCCAACGCCGCCCCCACGCCCACAGCCAGAAAATTCATGCTTGCTCTCCCGGTTTGTTATCCGCATTCCACTTGACCAGCGCCGCATCATCGCTCATGCGCGCATCGACCCAACGCGCGCCCTGCGGCGTGGTTTCCTTTTTCCAGAACGGCGCGCTGGTTTTGAGGTAATCCATGATGAATTCGCAAGCGGCAAACGCCTCACCCCGATGCGCCGCCGTCACCGCCACCAGCACGATCTGCTCCAGCGCGTGTAGCGGGCCGATGCGATGAATCACCAGCGCGTCGATGATCTGCCAGCGCTGCCGTGCCTGCTGCACGATTTCTGCCAGCGCCTTTTCGGTCATACCGGGGTAATGCTCCAGTTCCATCACCGACACGCTCTGCCCTTCGTTCATGTCGCGCACCGTGCCGACGAAAGAGACGACCGCACCGACTTGCGGCTGGCCGGCGCGCAACTGCGCGATCTCGGTCGTCAGGTCGAAGTCTTCGGGCTGGATGCGGATCGGCATGCTCGTCAGCCTCCGGTCACTGGCGGAAAGAAAGCGACTTCGCAGCCTTCTGAAATCGCGGTCGCAGGCTCGGTCATCTGGTGGTTGTACGCCATGCGCAAGGCGCGGCCTTCGGCCAGCGCTTCGGCCCAGACGCCGCCGCGCTGCTGCAGGAAATGGCGGACATCGCCGACGGTTTTTACTTCAGCGGGCAAGGAGATGGATTCCTGCGCGGTGCCTAGGGCTTCACGCACACTGGCGAAAAAGCGGAGCTGGATATTCATGTCTGCATTGTAATCGGAACGGCTCCCTTCTCCCCTCGCGGGAGAAGGGCTGGGGATGAGGGGGGAATCCGGCGGTCTTGCGTCATCCGCTCTACCTCTCCCTACCCCTCTCCTGCGAGGAGAGGGGAAAATCAGGAAAGCAAACCGCTGAACGGCAGGAAGCGCACCATATCGCCCGGCGCAATCGCCTGCCCCGGCGGATTGTCGATCAAGCCATCACCCCACACGGTCGAAGTCAGCACCGCCGAACTCTGGTTGGCGAACAAGTCGAGTCCGCCCTTGTCGTTGATCTTCGCCCGCAGGAATTCATTGCGCCGGTCGCCCTTGTTCAAAGTAAAGTCGGCACGCATGGCGAAGGCTTGCGGTGCCACCTCGCTCACGCCCTGCAAGCGCAGGATGAAAGGTCGTACGAACAGCAGGAAGGTAACGAAGCTCGATACCGGGTTGCCGGGCAAGCCAATGAAGAAAACCGTATCGGATTTGCCCACGCGATTGACCTCGCCGAAAGCCAGCGGCTTGCCGGGCTTGATGGCGATCTGCCACAGGTTCAAGCGCCCTTCGGCTTCCACCGCTGGCTTCACATGGTCTTCCTCGCCGACCGAGACGCCGCCCGAGGTAACGATCAGGTCGTGCCCCGCCGCAGTCTCGCGCAGGGTCGCGCGCGTGGCTTCCAGCGAATCCGGCACGATGCCGTAATCGGTGATGTCACAGCCGAGATTTTCCAGCAGCGCGCGCAGCAGGAAGCGATTGGAGTTGTAGATTGCGCCCGGTTTGAGTTCCTCGCCCGGCATCGCCAGTTCGTCGCCGGTAAAAAACACCGCCACGCGCAGCCTGCGCAGCACCGGCAGGTTCGCCAGCCCGACCGAAGCCGCTAGGCCCAGCTCCTGCGCCCGCAGGCGCGTGCCGGCCGGCAGGATAGTGCTGCCGGCGCGGATATCCTCGCCCCGCCTGCGGACCCATTCACCGGCTGCCGGCTGATGCTTGATCGTTACCCATTCGCCATCGGCAGTCTTTTCCACTTCGCAGGCTTCCTGCATGACGATTGCATCGGCGCCTTGCGGCATCATCGCGCCGGTGAAGATGCGGGCGGCAGTACCGTGTTGCAAAGTCTGCCCCACCTGACCGGCGGGAATGCGCTGCGACACAGGCAGACGCGCGGAGCCGGAAGTGCAATCGGCAGCACGCACAGCATAGCCATCCATCTGGGAATTGTCCATCGGCGGGACATCGAGCTGCGAGCCTTGCGCCACGGCCAGCACACGGCCGTTGGCTTGCAGGGTCGGGATGGATTCCTGCTCCGCCAGCGGACGGGCAGCGGCAAGAAGATGATCGAGGGCTTCGCGGGCGGTCAGCATGGGTTTCATCGTGATCTATTCATTCCGCGAAAGAAAAAGAAATTTACCACGGCAGTCACAACAATCGCGGCGATCACGGCGAACCACAAGGGTGTGCTTTTCGCCGTGATCGCCGTGTGCGCCGTGGTTCAATCCGGCTTTACAAACCAGTATGTGCCGCGATGTACTGCTTCACCTGCGCCACATCCGCCTTCATTACATGGAAGCGCTGCGACAAGGCTTCGATATTCTCGAAACCGGCCGGACGCTCGGCATCGCGCCCGAGCGCTTCGCGGATGGTTTCATTGAACTTGGCCGGCAAGGCAGTTTCCAGCACGATCATCGGCACGCCCGGCGTCAGATGTTCGCGCGCGACCTTCACGCCGTCGGCGGTGTGGGTGTCGATGGTCACGCCGTACTTTTGCTGCACGTCGCGGATGGTCGCCACGCGGTCAGCATGCACCGACTTGCCCGACAGGAAACCGTATTGCACCACCTTCTTGAATTCGTCGCCATCGCTGCCCGGCTTGCCGGACAGGTCGAAGCCACCATCGGTCTCGACCTTTTTGAACAAGGCTGCCAGGCGCACGCTGTCACGCCCGAGCAAGTCATACACAAAGCGCTCGAAGTTCGAGGCCTTGCTGATATCCATACTGGGGCTGGAGGTGTGGTAAGTCTCGGCCGACTTGCGCACGCGATAGACGCCGGTGCGGAAGAATTCGTCGAGCACGTCGTTCTCGTTGGTGGCCGCCACCAGCTTGTCGATCGGCAGGCCCATCATGCGCGCGATATGGCCGGCGCAGATATTGCCGAAGTTGCCCGATGGGACGGTGAACGACACTTTCTGGTCGTTGCTGGTGGTCGCCGCCAGGTAGCCGCGGAAGTAGTACACCACTTGCGCCACCACGCGCGCCCAGTTGATCGAGTTGACCGTGCCGATCTTCTGGCGGTTCTTGAATTCAAGATCGTTGGAGACGGCCTTGACCATGTCCTGGCAATCGTCGAACACGCCTTCGACCGCGATGTTGAAAATGTTCGGGTCCTGCAGGCTGAACATCTGCGCAGTCTGGAAAGCGCTCATTTTCTTGTGCGGCGACAGCATGAAGACGCGGATGCCGCGCTTGCCGCGCATCGCATATTCCGCCGCGCTGCCGGTGTCACCCGAAGTCGCGCCGAAGATGTTCAACTCGGCATGCTGCTTGTCCAGCGCATACTCGAACAGGTTGCCCAGCAACTGCATCGCCATGTCCTTGAAGGCCAAGGTCGGGCCATTGGAGAGGGCCTGCAGCACCAGCTTCTTGCCATCCTTTTCTTCCAGCACATGCAGCGGCGTGATCTGGGTCGCCTCGTCGCCGGCGCGCGCGTTGCGGTACACCTCGGCGGTATAAGTCTTGTGCGTGAGTGCTTTCAAGTCCGCTTCGGGAATATCGGTCGCGAATTTCTTCAGGATTGCAAAGGCGAGATCGGCGTAGGACAGCTTGCGCCAGGCGTCGAGTTCGGCGTTGCTCACCTGGGGGTATGCGGTCGGCAGATACAGACCGCCGTCGGGAGCCAGACCGCCGAGCAGGATTTCGGAGAAGGATTGCGCGGGGGATTGGCCGCGAGTGGAAGTGTATTGCATGGAATTGGAAAGATTGATGTTTGATTTAGCGTTTGAGCGCGATGTTAAGTATCATTTTCATTAGCCCCACTTTCTTCTGGCTCGATAGCGATTTCTCCCAAGCTCTGACCGTGTCTATGAAGAAGTTTCCACAGATCAGAATAGAAAAAACAGTCAATGGTTTTAATATGCTGTGAAAGCAAAGAATCCTCCAACATATTAGGACGAATGTCGCAGTAATACACACCGTCCAATTGGTTCAGTTTGATCGTGTACGCCTTGAAGTGGCCGGGCAAAAATGTTGCGCTTACCCCATATTCATTTTCCCTCTTCGTTTTCTTCCGTTGCACATCATTCAGAAAAATGGCGATATGGGGCAAGGCGGTATCAGTGAGGCGGTTATAAAGAAACTTGTCCATGAAGACTTTGTCGATTCGATCTTTACTGGACGTTTTTACAGAGCCGATAATTTTTAATTCATTGTCTTTTCTTAACAATAAATCGTGCTGATAGCTAGACTTGAAAAGCTCGGCTCCATCCACATCTTTTACCGGAACTTGCATCGTCCCTGATACGCAATCTACATTGAGCGATACGATCAGCAGCCGAATAAGCCGTTCAAACAAGTCACCATTCACTTTTCTGGCTTGATTCGACTTCCCGGCGGGCAATCCATCTAAGGCAGCGCCTATAGATTGCTGAAGCGTGTAGATGGTGCGAATCAGGTTTTCTCTCAAATCGTCCGATGGTCTCTGTCCATCTCGCAATTGCTCTAATGTCATGCTGAACTGTTGCGTTGCTTGGGCGAAGCTTTGGGCATCACACATCAGGCGAGAATTTAACGGTCGTGTAATGTTGAAATTGCCTTCTCTCCGGTACTGGAAAAATTGATAGTGGCTTTCGTTCTGCGACACAATACGTGCCTGCAAGCCGGTATCAATGTATTCCAAATAACGGGCACAGAAATCAATGTATTGCTCGATGCTGTGAAATCGTTCTTTGTCAGTAGCATGATTCACCAAGTCTGAAAGACTCATCGGATAGATTCCCTTCGTTCTGCTGTTTTGCGGTCATGTGCTATCCATTCGTCTTTACTCATACGCCGAACACTTTCGAGCCTTTCAATTGCCCATTGGTTGTACTGCAGGTCAAGATCACAAGCCATCCAGCGTCGATTAAGCTGCTCGGCCACGACTGCTGTTGTGCCCGATCCAGAAAATGGGTCGATGACTAGATCACCTTCATTTGAGGAAGCCAGAACAAACTTACGCACTAACTCTTCAGGCTTTTGCGTAGGGTGCGGCGTTTTTTCGCCCATGCCATTGCATGTGGTCGGAATATCCATCACATCTTTTGGTTTCGCACCCTTGGGGTGGGGCGTCCAATTGTCACGTTGCTTATTTACACCCTTTCCATAAGCACTTGTTTCTGCTTGTGGATGCGAAGGATATTTCAAAGTATGCGCTCCGTAAGGCGTGCGCACGTCATCAATATTTAATTGTGTAGCATCAGATTTTCGAAGGTGAATAATGCTCTCGTGAGAACGTCCCCAGTCGCTACCCAAATTGGCTTTGTTTTTGTAATGCCAGATTAGCCAGCGGCAATGTTTGAAATATTTTGATGCAGGATGCTTTATGTCTGCAAGGATTTCAGAAAATCCGCATACATATAAAGAGCCTGTTGGTTTTAATACACGCGATGCTTGGCTAATCCACCTAATAGACCACTCAATATATTTTTCTTGACTCTCGAAGCTGTCCCAGCCTGCTTTCTTGATGTTGTATGGAGGGTCGGCAAACACCAAATCAACACTGCCGTCATCCAGTGACGCGAGCCAATCAATAGAATTGCCTTGGCACAATCGCCCATTCGGGTGCTCGTATTGCAGTTGAAATCCCTCAAACACAGGCTCCAAGGTATTCTCTCTGCCTCTGCGCAGTTGCTGCATTTCTCTGGGTTCAACTAGAGTAAGTTGTTCCATTGTTTTACCACCACGATAAATTGATGCGCACGATACCTATCAGCTCAACTCTTCCAGCCGAATCTTCGTAATCGTCCCCATCACCGTCGGCAGACCCTCAATCTTCGCAATCGCCGCTTCCACATTCTTTTCCTGCGTCTGATGGGTCAGGATGATGATATCGGTGCGGCTCTCGCCCTCGGCCGGTTCCTTCTGCAGCATGGCGTCGATCGAGATGCTGTGGTCGGCCAAGATGCGGGTGACATCGGCCAGCACGCCCGGTTGGTCGGCGACGTTCATGCGCAGGTAGTAGCTGGTGGTGACTTCGGCCATCGGCAGGATCGGCGTGTCGCTCATCGCGTCCGGCTGGAAGGCTAGGTGCGGCACGCGGTGGCCGGGGTCGGCGGTGGCGAGGCGGGTGATATCGACTAGGTCGGCGATCACGGCCGAGGCTGTCGGCTCGGCGCCGGCGCCCTTGCCGTAGTAGAGCGTGGCTCCGACGGCGTCGCCCTGCACCAGCACGGCGTTCATCGCGCCTTCGACATTGGCGATCAGGCGCTTGGCCGGGATCAGGGTCGGGTGCACACGCAACTCGATGCCGCTGCCGTTGCGCTTGGCGATGCCCAGCAGCTTGATGCGGTAGCCGAGCTGTTCGGCATAGCTGATGTCGGTCGCCTGCAGCTTGGTAATGCCCTCGACGTGGGCCTTGTCAAACTGCACCGGGATGCCGAAGGCGATCGAGGCCAGCAAGGTCACTTTGTGCGCAGCGTCCACGCCTTCGATATCGAAGGTGGGGTCGGCTTCAGCGTAGCCGAGGCGTTGCGCTTCTTTCAGCACGGTGGCAAAGTCCAGCCCCTTGTCGCGCATCTCGGACAGGATGAAGTTGGTGGTGCCGTTGATGATGCCGGCGATCCACTGGATGCGGTTGGCGGTCAAGCCTTCGCGCAGCGATTTGATGATGGGAATGCCGCCGGCGACTGCCGCTTCGAACGCGACCATCACCCCCTTGTCTTGCGCGGCCTTGAAGATTTCAGTGCCGTGCACGGCCAGCAGCGCCTTGTTGGCGGTGACCACGTGCTTGCCGTTGGCGATGGCTTTCAGCACCAGTTCCCTGGCGATGCCGTAGCCGCCGATCAGTTCGATGACGATATCGATGTCGGGATTGTTGATGACTAGGTTGGCGTCGTTGACCACTTCGCATTTGCCGCCGGTCAGTTCGCGGGCGCGCTCGACATTCAGGTCGGCCACCATGGCGATCTCGATACCGCGACCGGCGCGGCGGGTGATTTCTTCCTGGTTGCGTTGCAGGACGTTGAAGGTCCCCGAGCCGACGGTGCCGATGCCGAGCAAGCCTACTTTGATTGGTTTCATGTGCGTGGTCTAGTCAAAATGTGATTCGGTGTTTCTCTCCCCTTCAAGGGGGCGGAACCGGGGTTTCGAGCGACATGTCGCTCACCGGTGAAGCAGTACCCGCTTGCAAGCGGGTACTCCGTACTTCTGGGTGGGGATGGGTTATCTATCTCGATGCAACCCATCCCCCACCCAACCTCCCCCTTGAAGGGGGAGGGGTCATTCTATGCCTTGCCGTGCCGCTTACGATAACCGTCGAGGAAGCGC
>JAFECY010000272.1 GCA_018241865.1 Pseudomonadota bacterium
GCCGGCATAGGCGGGTGCGGCATTACTGCGGGGTTTACCTTTTAGCATGCGGAAGATGAACATCACCGCGAAGACCAGCAAGCCGATCATCAGCATGGTGCTAATCATGCTGGCCAGTGCACCGCCGATGCCGAAGTGCGATAGCAAGGCGCCGAGGCCAAGGCCGAGCAATGCGCCGCCGAGGATGCCTTTCCACGGACTAGCTGGTTTCGGCGGGGTGGCGGGTGTTGCTGGATTGGCCGGTTTCGCTGCGGCAGCCGGGCTGTTTTGCGCCGGTGCGTTCGATTGGCGGGTAACTTTGTTCGACTGTTTGCCGAAGGAACCGCCGCCGCCGAATCGCTTGGCTTCGACGGCGGAGATGCCGAGCGACAGCCCGAGCACGGCTACCAAGATGGTTGCCATCCATTTTTTCATGTATTGCTCCTCAAGAGTTGCGTGCGCGTGTGAAACGGTCGCGCTTTCCGTCGTAACTTGGTTATGCTAGCTTCGGCCTGCTCTAATGAAAAGCGAAGGAATCCGAAAACTGACTCTGAAAAAACCGAAGTAATTACCAAGTACTGACGATAAACCAAGCTTGGTGAGCAGGCATAGGCTGGTGCACAATGCCTGCATGGCAATCAACCGACATTCCCTCGTCATGCGTGGTCGCGCGCTAGTCCTCCCCTCCTTCAAGCATAGGGGAGTCGATCGTGATTAAAGTGGTGGTGATCGATGGCAATGCCATTTCACGCAATCTCTTGACCACTTTGTTGGTCAACGGCGGGTATGAGTTGGCGGGCGACGGCAATGCGAGTGCGGCCAGCTTGGCTAGTCTTGCTCGGTTGATGCCGCAAGTAGTCTGCATCGATCTCGGCGACGGTGGGATGGACTTACTCGATGCCGTGCGTGCCGCCATGCCGAAGGCGCTGATCTTTTTGGTATCCGGCCGCATGGATGCCGATACGGTGCAGGCAGCGGTGCAACGCCAAGTCAGCGGCTTCATCGTCAAGCCCTTCAAAGGCGATACCGTGCTCAACACCATTCGCAACGCCATCATCAAGCTCGCACGCCAGCATCGCGCCGCCGCCAATCCGGGCGATATATCCGAATAGCTATTTTGCACCACGGCGAAAATGACATATGGTTTTTTGGCTTTGCCGTGTTCGCCGTGCTTAATGGTTTTTCTGATTTTGCGTAAGCCTTGGATAAATGGCTGGATGTAAAATCAAGGGACATTTATTCTGATCGTACGCCATGCCAAAAATTATCAAGATCGTCGCCATTGCCGTTGCTGCTGTCCTCGCCTTGCTGGCCGCCGGGATCGGCATCCTCGTCACCACCTTCAATCCCAACGATTACAAGTCGTTGATCGTGCGCACGGTGCAGGAAAAGAAGCAGCGCACGCTCGCTATCCCCGGGGACATCAAGCTGACTTTTTTCCCACGCATCGGCGCCGATCTCGGCCGAGTGACGCTGTCCGAGCATCAGGGTAGCGCGGAATTTCTTTCGGTGGACAAGGCGCAAGTGTCGTTGGCGCTGCTGCCGCTGCTGAAGAAGCAACTGGTGGTGGACAAGGTGATCGTTGACGGCCTGCATGCCAACATCCGTCGCAACAAAGACGGCAGCACCAACTTCGACGATCTGCTGTCGAAGGGAGCATCCTCGGGCGAACAACTCAAGTTCGATATCGACAGCGTCGATATTAGCAATGCCGGCGTGCGCCTCGACGATCAACAGGCCAAGCGTACCATCAGTGTGGAAAAATTGAACCTGAAGAGCGGCAAGATTGCCAACGGCGTGCCGAGCAATATGGCGCTCAACGCGGAAATCAAGAGCAGCAATCCGGCGCTCGACGCCAAGGTGGCGCTCAAGAGCGATTTCACCATCGATCTCGACAAGCAGCACTTCATCCTCAAAAACATGGACGCCGGCATTCAGGGGCGTTTGCTTGATATTACCGATGCCGTCTTGCGTCTAAGCGGCAACGCTGATTTGAAGCCGGCCGACAAGCGTTTTGCGCTGGATGGCGTGCGCTTTTCCGGCAACGGCAAGCATGCGGCGCAAGCAGTGGAATTCACCATCAACGTGCCGCGATTGGCGATCACCGACGACAAAGTCAGCGGCGACAAATTCGATGGCGTGTTCGATCTGACCGAAGGTGCGCGCAAAATCGATCTGCACATTGCCGCACCCGGTTTCGAGGGTTCGCCACAGGCTTTCCGTATTCCTTCGATCACGCTCGACGCTGCGGTGAAGGAAGCGGCGCTCGACGCCAAGGCGACGATTTCCGGCGCGTTCAGCGGTGACATCGATAAATTGCTGTTTACTTCACCACAGCTCAAGCTGGCGTTGTCCGGCAAGCAGGGCGCAACCGCAATCGATGGCAAACTCACCACGCCGTTGACGGCCAATTTTAAAAATCAGGTGATCGATCTGTCGGCCATCGACGCCGTCTTCGCCTTACCGAATCCGGGCGGCGGCAGTCTCAAGTTGAATGCGGCCGGCAACGTGCGCGCCGATCTCGGCAAGCAAAACGTCGCGGCGGCGCTGAAGGGCAAACTCGATGAAAGCAGCTTCGACGCCAAATTCGGCCTGACGACATTTGCAAAGCCGGCCTACAACTTCGACATCGATATCGATCGCATCGACGCCGACCGCTATCAAGGCAAACCAGCAGAAGGCAAATCGGCAGCCGGCGGCGAAGCATCAACCGCCCAGGCATCTGCGCCGATCGATTTGTCTGCCCTGCAAGGTTTGCGGGCGAACGGCACGCTCAAGGTCGGCGCGCTCAAGGCCGTCAATCTGAAGCTCGCCAACGTGCGCGCCGATATCCGCGCCGCCGATGGCGTGGTCAGTGTGAGTCCGCTGACGGCGGGACTATATGGCGGCAGCGCTAGCGGCGCATTGTCGGCGGGCGGTGGCAAGGCGCCGCACTTCAGTGTGCGTCAGACCTTGAGCGGCATCAACGTCGGCCCCTTGCTGAAGGACGCCATCGGCAAAGAGCCGATCGAGGGACGTGGCAATGTCAGTCTCGATATCAAGACCGCCGGCGCCACGATCGTGCAAATCAAGAAAGCGCTCGCCGGCAATGCGAAACTGGAATTGCGCGACGGTGCGCTGCACGGCGTCAACATCGCGCAAACGATTCGTAACGCCAAAGCCAAGCTAGGCGAATTGCGCGGCAACCCGGCTCCGCAAAACGGTACGGCGGGTGCTGCCGAAAAAACCGATTTCAGTGAAATGAGCGCCAGCTTCCAGGTCGCCGACGGCGTCGCCCACAATGAGGACTTGAACATGAAATCGCCGCTGCTGCGCGTTGGCGGTAAGGGCGATATCGACATCGGCAACGATCGCCTCGATTACTTGGTGCAAGCCACTATTGTCTCTAACCTGCAGGGTCAAGGCGGCCCCGAGCTGCAAGCTATGAAAGGTTTGACGATTCCAGTGCGGCTGTCTGGGCCATTCAGCGCGATTGGTTACAGCGTTGATTTCCAAGGCTTAATCAAAGGTCTGGCGCAGCAAAAAATCGACGAGAAAAAAGACGAGATCAAGGCAAAGGCGCGCGAACAAATTCAAGACAAGTTGAAAGGATTGTTCGGGAAATAAGGTTTGCAAACTGTGTGAAATGCGCGCTGATCTATTGACAGTTAATCGCCGAACGGCGTACTTTGTCCGTTCCATTCATCGCTAGCCGATGACAAAAAAAGCATCGGACAGGAAGCACCGGAACGTCATGGAAAACGAAACCCGAGTCGAATTACGAATCGAGATTGCCGGCTTTAGCCAGCGTGAACATATGCTGCTGTTGTCGGTGCTCAAGGTTTCCGAGTTGCGTCGTTTTGTTTACCGCGAGTGGCGCAAGGAAGGCGGTGATCTGCCGAATTGTCTGCTGATCGATATCGACAATCCCGAAAATCGGATGCGTTGCGATTTAGAGGCGCTACGGCCGGGACGTTATCCGATTGTCGCCGTTGGCGCGGCCTTGCCCGACAAACCGGCATTTGCCGCTCACGTTAAACGCCCGGTGCGTTGGGCGGAAATTCTGCACACCATCGATGTCGCGCTGAAAATCCCCGTCGATGCGCCCACCACCGATGCCCGTCAAGCCGAAAAACTGAGCACCGTCAGCAATGAACTGGAAGTTGGCCAGATCGATAACTGGTACGACCGCAGCAAGCCGGTGGAATTTCAAAGTGATCCAGCCGTGCTGGTGGTAGATCCCGATCCGGCCGCGGGCGATTATGTCTCGTCCAAATTGGCCGGTACGGGTTATCGGGTCGATCGCGCGCAGAACATGGCCGACGCCATCGTGTTGCTGGATCAGCATCGCTACAACTGTGTGATCCACGAGCTGGATTTGCCGGATCAGCCCGGCCTCGAATTGTGCGCCCTGCTCAAGCAAAAGCAAGATCGTCGTCGCACGGCTTCGGTCATTCTCACCGCGCGTCAGGAGCCGCTCGATCGCGTGCGCGCCATGTCGGCCGGTTGCGATGCCTATCTCAACAAACCGATTCAGCCCATTCTGCTGCTGCGCACGCTGGAAAAATTTCTGCCCGATTGGCGCACCCGCTAATCAGGTTTGCGCCACTAAAAATTTCTGCAACACGGCGTTGAATGCGGCCGGTTTTTCCATCGGCAATGCGTGACGCGAGTCGGCCACCACTTCCAGTTGCGCGCCGGGGATTTTGGCCACATACGCCTGCTTGAACGACAGCGGGGTGTAATCCTTGTCGGCGGCAACCACCAGCACTGGACAAGTGATGCCGCCAATCCGATCCGCCACACTCCAGCCGATCAATGCGCGGAAAGCATGTTCGTACGCCAGTGGATCGTTGTGCGCGAAGCGTTCGATGAAACCGTCGCGCGCTGCGTGAGACTCGGGCGCGGGAAACAACTTCATGCCGAGGGTCTTGCCTAGCTTGGCGATATCGCCCCGGCGCACCGTGTAGAGGCGTAGCCAGACGCCAAATTTCTGCAACAGATTACGCACGATGGCTTCCGGCCCGCTGTTGACGACGGTGAGAGTTTTGACCAACTCGGGATGATCGAGCGTCAACTGAAAACCAATCACACCGCCGAGCGAAATGCCGACCACGTGTGCGGCGTCGATGTCGAGGCCGCGCAGCAAAGCCGCCACGTCGGCGGCGAATAGCGCGATGCTGTAAGGGCCGGCTGGTTTGCTGGAGTGGCCGTGGCCGCGCAAATCCAAGCTGATGACTTTGTATTGTTTGGCGAAGGCCGCCATCTGCGGCTCCCAATCGCTATGGGTCGAGCCGAGGCCGTGAATGAATAGCAGCGCCGGGCCTGCGCCCTGCATGTCGTATGCGATGTCGATGCCGTTGGCTTGCAGTCGCGCCATGTTTTCCTCGTACTGAAATATCGAATGAATGCGGGCTTACGCAAAAAACGAACAAGCATTTTGTGTAAGCCTATGAGTACTATAAAGCTGCTAGGTTGCTGCGCCCACTATCCGGCCGGAGAGGCGCTATTCGAGATACTGCGCGTTCCAGCGCGTGTACAGTGCATAGGCCGCCGCTTTCATCGCATGTTTGTCGGCGTAATCTTTCGGATCGAGTGGGTCGTACACATAATAATTGGCGCGGTTGTTGACCGTCTTCATCATGTGTAGGATTTTTTGCGGCAAGGTGTACGGCGGCTGCCATTCAAAATCATCCTGCGCCTCGTAATGCAGGAATACCGGCAGGATCGGAATGCCAGTGCGGATCGACACATCGAACGCACCCGACTTGAAGACAGTGAATAGTCGTCGTCCCTTGCAACCGCCTTCCGGGTAGAGCGCGATATTTTGTCCGGCGTTGACTGCATCCACCATAGTTTGAATTACCTCGCGCCGCGAAGCCGGATCGTCGCGGTCAACGAACAGCGTGCCGGCCGCTTTGCTGATGCGACCAACGATGAACCAGTCCTGCACTTGCGTCTTGGCCAGCGATACCACGTCGAACACGGCGGGAATACCGATATCCTCGAAGGCGGAAGGATGGTTGGCGATCAGGATGAAGCGTTGCGGCAGATGCGCGCGGTTCTTCTGATGCACCCGCAAGTCGATGTCGAGCGCGCGCACGAAGGTGCGGCACCACACATTGAACAGACGCGCCACCGGATGCTTGCCCTTCCACGGCAGCCAAGTCAGCAGCCAGATCAGCGCAGTGAAGAGGATGAAATCGATCCAGCCGATGATCTTGCGCAGCAGGCGCAGCAACTGCAACATGAGGGCTCCCTGATTATTGAATCGTCAGAAAAAACGACAGCTCGCCGCCAACGCCCCCTCCCCTTTAAGGGGAGGGTTAGGGTGGGGATGGGGTATATCAGCGCGAATGCTCCACCTTCATCCCAGTCGCCCCATATTTTTGCACGCGGCTTCTTTCGGCGAAACCCCCTACTCCACCTTCGTCTTGAAATACGTCGGATTCGGCGGCGGATACTGCAGCTTCATATCTTCCAGCGTCTCCAGCACGATGGAAGCGATTGCTAAATCGCGTTGCGTTTTGCTGTCAGCCGGAATCACATACCAAGGCGCGGCATCGCTATCGGTTTCGCTGATCGCCTTTTCATAGAAACGCTGGTAATCGTTCCAGTGTTGGCGTTCCGTGAGGTCGTTGAGATCGACCTTCCAGTGTTTGTTCGGATCGGCGAGCCGTGCTTCTAGACGGCTCTTCTGTTCGTCGCGCGAGATGTGCAGGAAAAATTTCAGCAGCACCGTGCCGGTCTCGACCAGCATGCGCTCGAAGTCGCGGATGTGCTGGTAGCGGCGCTTGCATTCTTTCGCGTCGATTTGTTCGTGCACCGCCGGCCACAACACGTCTTCGTAATGGCTGCGATTGAAGATCACCGTCTCGCGTTGTGCCGGCACTTCGCGATGCACGCGCCACAGGTAATCATGCTCGCGCTCGACGGTGGTGGGCGTCTTGAAAGACACGCAGCGCACGCCGAGCGGATCGAGCTGATGAAACACGCCGCGCACCACGCCATCCTTGCCGCTGGTATCCATGCCTTGCAGCACGATGAGCAATTTACGGTCGTGCTCGGCGTAAAACAGGTCTTGCAGCGCGCCGATTGTTTGCGCCAGTTCGGCGGTGCGTGCTTGGTCTTTCGATTTGTCGCCGGAAGTCAGCGGTTTGTTATTGGCGTCGCCTTCCTTCAGCTTCAATGGCAATTTCGTGCGGAATAGTTTTTGCGCCGATCCCATGTGCCTCTCCCGAAACGATGACCGAGCCAGCATAGCATGTGGCGTCAATCCAGCGGCAGCGAAGTCTTGCTCACGACACGCCGCAACACGAAGCTCGAATGCACCCCGGTTACGCCTTCGATGCGGGTAATTTTATTCAATAGCAGTTCTTGGTACGCATCCATGTCGCGCACGATCACTTTCAATTGGTAATCGGCATCCTGGCCGGTAATCAGCAAACACTCCAGCACTTCCGGCAAGGCGCTGACCGTCGCCTCAAAATGCGCGAAGCGCTCCGGCGTGTGGCGGTCCATCGAGATGTGCACCAGCGCCATCAGCGTCAGACCCAACACCTTGGCGTCGAGCAGCGCGCGGTAGCCGAGGATGAGGCCGGATTCTTCCAAGGTGCGCAGACGGCGCAGGCAGCTCGACGCCGACAGGCCGATGCGGTCGGCCAAGTCTTGGTTGCTGATGCGGCCATCCTGTTGCAGGGCTTCCAGCAGGCGGCGGTCGGTGCGGTCGAGTTGCATGATATTGAGCGGGTTTTGCAGGTGATTGGCTGATTATGCCTTTATATATCTTGACTATGCAATTTAATTGCAAACATTCTCTAAAACGCCGCAACTTTGCAAGCATATTGCAAAGCTCTTGCGTTAATCTTTCACTTGTCCGTTATCCACGGTAATGCTCGTCCTGAACAGGATCGAAAACGGCATCCGCGTCCTTCCCACAAGGAGGGGCGCGGCAATTGTCAGAACAACCCAAATACAGAAAGAAAACCATGCAAGCCTTTGACCACCGCAAATACCGCCCCGCCCCACCCGTCGCCATGCACAGCCGCCAATGGCCGTCGCGCACCATCACCCGTGCGCCGCGCTGGGCCAGCGTCGATCTGCGCGATGGCAATCAGGCCTTGCTGGAACCGATGAATGTCGGCCAGAAAAAACGTCTGTGGGCTTTGCTGGTCAAACTCGGCTTCAAGGAAATCGAAGTCGGTTTCCCTTCCGCTTCCCAGCCCGACTACGATTTCGTGCGCTGGCTGATCGAAGACAAACAAATTCCCGATGATGTGACCGTGCAGGTGCTGGTGCAGGCACGCGAGGATTTGATTACGCGCACCTTCGATGCCTTGCGCGGTGCCAAACGCGCCAATGTGCACGTCTATAACTCGACCTCCACCGTGCAGCGCGAGCGCGTGTTCGGCCTCGACCGCGCCGGCATCATCGCCATCGCGAAAAATGGCGCAGAACTGGTTCAGCGCGAAGCCGCCAAGCGGCCGGATACCGAATGGGTGTTCCAGTATTCGCCGGAAAGTTTTTCCAACACCGAGATGGATTTCGCCGTCGAGGTCTGCGAAGCGGTGATGGATGTCTGGCAGCCGAGCGCCGCCAAGCCCTGCATCATCAACCTGCCCTCCACGGTCGAGAGCGCGACCCCGAACGTGTTCGCCGACCAGATCGAATACTTTTGTACCCACATCAGCCGCCGCGATGCGGTGATCGTTTCGGTACACACCCACAATGACCGCGGTTGCGCCGTGGCCGCCGCCGAACTGGCCGTGCTGGCCGGTGCCGACCGCGTCGAAGGCACCCTGCTCGGCAATGGCGAGCGCACCGGCAACATGGACATCACCACTATGGCGATGAACCTGTACAGCCAAGGCGTCGAACCCGGACTCGACTTGTCCAACCCGGACGAAATCATTCAGGTCTGCGTGGCGTGCACCGGCATCGCCCTGCATCCGCGTCATCCTTGGTTCGGCGAACTGGTCTATACCGCCTTCTCCGGCAGCCATCAAGATGCGATCCGCAAATGCCTGCACCAGCAGCAGCCGGACGAGCCGTGGCAAGTCGCCTACCTGCCGATCGACCCGAAAGACCTCGGCCGCGATTACCAAGCGGTGATCCGCGTCAACAGTCAAAGCGGCAAAGGCGGCGTCGCCTTCGTGCTCGAACGCGACTACGGTCTGGTGCTACCGCGCTGGATGCAAGTCGAGCTGGCGCAAGTGGTGCAGAAAGCCAGCGAACAAAGAAGCGGCGAGATCGACGGCGCCAGCATTCATGCTTTATTTCTGCAGCATTTCGTCACCGAGCATCAAGCGATGGCCATGACCGACTACCGGCTCGACCGCAAGGGCAGCCACGACAGCATCGCCGCCACCATCAGCGACCAAGGCAAATCACAAGCCTTGCACGGCGAAGGGGAAGGCGCATTGTCCGCCTTCGTCGATGGCTTGATGCGCTACAGCGGCCGCAAAATCAACGTGGTCGATTACAGCGAACACGCCATCGGTGCCGGCACCGATGCCGAAGCAGCGGCGTATGTGCAATTGAATATCGACGGCCAGCGTTTCTCCGGCGCGGCATTCGATCACGATACCGTCAGCGCCTCGCTGAAGGCCGTGCTGTCGGCTTTGAACAAGGCGGTGGCGGTGAATCCGGTGACGAAGGCGGCTTGAGGTTTGTCGTTTGGCTCTATCTAACGAGTGGTGTCAGATAGAGCGACTTCTTCCGGTCCGAAATGATATTTCGTAGTTAAAATGACTCAGCGGCAGCCGCCAGAATGGGGCTGTCATATCCGTGCCTCGCAAGGCCGTCACATCGGCTAAAGTTGTATACGACATGAAGTTAGCGGAGTGACGGTAACGAACAACTTGCTGACATTTATACTGTCTTTGAACGTACTCCAGCGCGGTTAAAAATCCTGGGCGACTCATTTCAAATGATAGACTGAGAGCATGGCAAGGATTAACCTTAGAAAATTCATTGCAGAACACTACAAAGGCGGAGTCTCGGCTCGAGATGTGATTCGTGAGGCCCTCACGAATTCCATCCATGCTGGAGGGAAGTTCATTTCCGTTGACCTGCATTTCTCAGAGAGACAACACGAGTTATCCCCCGGCAGTGAAGAGAGAAGAGTTCTTGAACAAATAACCATCTCTGATGATGGTGAAGGCTTCACTACTGAGAATCTGAATTTTTTTGATGAGATTTGCACCAGTCACAAGGACAGCATTGGTGGTAAAGGTGTTGGGCGCTTGGCGTTCCTGAAATATGCCAACAAAGTTGAAATCAGAAGTCAGCTTTCATCCGAATTGGTCGAGTTTGTTTACACCCCCGAATTCAAGCCAGAAGAAGTTAAGAAATTACCAAAATCGGGGGTCTTGAACACTTCCATCACGCTGAAGGACTTGAAGGAAAAAATCAATACTCAGGTCGCCAAATTGGTTAGCTCAATCTGCGATGATTTGCGTCTCCTGCTTTTTTTGAAGCACCAATCAGGGCACAGTATCACCCTGAAATTCACCCATAACTCTAGACAGCCGTTTGATGATGTCCATGTGTTCTCAGGTGAAAACATCAAGGCGGAATTGACGCGAGAATTTGAATTTCAAGGCGAAAAGTTCAAGTGCTACCTCTTCCGAGAGGAGTCTCCCAAAAAGGGCATTGTTGCGATGCTCTGTGCCGATGAGCTCTGTATTGAAGAATTTGTCATCAGCAAGAGATTTGGCATCTGTCGCCACCTGATTTTTGTCACTTCCGACTACTTCAACAAACGCCCCAATATTGAACGGCC
>JAFECY010000273.1 GCA_018241865.1 Pseudomonadota bacterium
GCGTTCTGAGCGCGAGCACGCAGCACGAAGTTGACGATCTCGTTGCGGAAATCTTTCGGATTCGAGATGCCGGCTGGCTTCTCGATTTTTTCCAATTCATTGTTCAGCGAATTGCGATCGAAACTTTCGCCGGTATCGGGGTCGCGGAATTCCTGGTCTTGAATCCAGAAATCGGCAAAAGTGACATAGCGGTCGAAAATGTTCTGGCCGTATTCTGAGTAGCTTTCCAAGTAAGCAGTCTGGATTTCCTTGCCGATGAACTCGACGTAGCGTTGCGCCAGATGCTCCTTGATATAAGTGAGATATCTCTGTTCGGTCTCTGGCGGGAATTGCTCGCGCTCGACCTGCTGCTCCAGCACATATAACAGATGCACCGGATTGGCAGCGACTTCGGTGGTGTCGAAGTTGAATACTTTGGACAGAATTTTGAAAGCGAAGCGAGTCGAGAGACCGCTCATGCCCTCATCGACGCCGGCATAGTCGCTGTATTCGTACATCGACTTGGCTTTCGGATCGGTATCTTTTAGATTTTCACCGTCATACACCTGCATCTTGGAAAAAATGCTGGAATTTTCCGGTTCCTTCAGACGCGACAACACGGCAAACTGCGCCATCATCTTCAAAGTGCCGGGCGCGCAGGGCGCGTGCGCCAATGAAGAATTGCGTAATAGTTTGTCGTAAATTTTGACCTCTTCCGACACGCGCAGGCAGTACGGCACCTTGACGATATAAATGCGGTCGAGGAAGGCTTCATTGTTCTTGTTATTGCGGAAGGCTTTCCATTCCGATTCGTTCGAGTGCGCTAGGATCACGCCGTCGAAGGGAATTGCGCCGAAACCTTCGGTACCTTTGAAATTGCCTTCTTGGGTCGCGGTCAAGAGAGGATGCAGCACCTTGATCGGCGCTTTGAACATCTCGACAAATTCCATCAAGCCTTGATTGGCTAGACACAAGCCGCCGGAATAGCTGTAAGCATCCGGGTCGTCCTGCGAATATTCTTCCAGCTTGCGGATATCGACCTTGCCGACCAGCGAAGAAATATCTTGGTTGTTTTCATCGCCCGGTTCTGTCTTGGAAACCGCGATCTGTTTCAACACCGAGGGATAGCGCTTGACGATGCGGAACTGGTTGATGTCGCCATTGAATTCGGACAGGCGCTTGACCGCCCACGGACTCGGAATGGTGCGTAGATAGCGGCGTGGAATGCCGAAGTCTTCTTCCAGAATGGCGCCGTCCTCTTCTTCGCTGAACAGGCCGAGCGGCGATTCGTTTACCGGCGAGCCTTTGATGGCGTAGAAGGGCACGTGCTCCATCAACTGCTTGAGTTTTTCCGCGATCGAGGATTTGCCGCCGCCGACCGGGCCGAGCAGATAGAGAATCTGCTTGCGTTCTTCCAGCCCTTGCGCAGCGTGGCGGAAGTAGGCTACCACCTGCTCGATGACTTCCTCGGTGCCGTAAAACTCGCGGAAGGCAGGGTAAATTTTGATGATTTTGTTGGCGAAAATGCGCGACAGGCGGTTGTCGTTGCGCGTATCGACCATCTCCGGTTCACCGATGGCATGCAGCATGCGCTCGGCCGCGGTGGCATAAGCCAGCGGATCGCGTTTGCAGATTTCCAAGTACTCCTTCAGAGAATACTCTTCCTCTTTGGTCCGCTCATAACGCGATGCATAGTTATCGAAGATTTTCATGGTCTGTCCTTTTCGAGGGTATGCAGCGAAACTGTCACATTCACACCGATAAATTTATCCACGGCAATCAATTTAATAATACGCCGATCTTTTCGCTTGTGTGTTCTTTCGTAGTGCGGATGAGACTTTTTTTCACCCCGTTGTTCTTCGTTTGAATTTGCGGACTGGGTTGACAGGCGACGTAGTAACCAAAAATAAGTCATCCGATTTCCCTGTGGGTCGCTGAAACCGGATGTAAATCAAGGCCGCCGCAATAGAAATAAAAAGCGATCTTGAAGTTGCCTCGGTTTCGGAATCCGCAGACACGTTTTTGGATAGTGGCAATTTCCGAATGCAATTTTTCAGCGGCAGCGTTGGTAATGCGATGCGTGAGATCAGTCAGAATAGTGGGCAGGTGGCAGGAAGACTACCGGGACTCGGTCAGTCGCCGCCACTTCAACCAGCGGGTCAGCTTCCCGGACGGCGTGCCCAAGCTGCGGATCGGCGGCCGGGAATTGACCAGCGACGAGATCGCCAGACTGACCGGCGCCCCGGATGGCGCGCAGATCCGCATGGAGCGTTATGGCGGCGAACCGACACTCAGGATATCGCACCCTTTCTATGCCCACGATTCAAAAAGATCGTTCATCAAGACGGAGTCCGGCGGCCTTGCCCTGTCCAACGACCTGCTGATGCTGAACAAGGAAACCGCGCCGCGCGGCCTCGGCCTGCGCATCTTCGCCACGCAGGCGCAGCAAGCGAAGGAACTGGGGTTTTCCAGCATCGAAATCCTTGCCGCCCGCAATGCGATGAATGGCTATTACACCTGGCCGCAATACGGCGCGAATGCCCAGCTTGAGCCCGGCTTCATCGAAAAGCTGCCGCCGGGCCTGAAAGGCGCCACCGACTTGCAGGAATTGATGAAAACCGAAGCTGGCCGTGCGTTCTGGAAAAAAGAGGGGTACAGTGTTGAATGCAGCTTCGATTTGAGAGGGGGGCAGCCGATCATGGCAACAGCTTATAAATCATGGCAACAGCTTATAAAACAAGTGACAGCGAAAAAAATCAGCCTGAAAAAATGGACGGGTTTGATTTAGAAAATGCGCCGCCTCGTCCGCCTCTGTCGGCAGAGGAACTGGCGCGCCGCGTCGTGCGCGGCGAAGTCGAGGAAATCGAGGATCTAGGGGAAGCCTGATCTTCTTTCGTGTCAAAGGATCCGCCACCCGGCGGGTTTTTTTTCGCCCATCGACGGAATCAAATACCCCCCTCCCAATGTATTGACGCAATCGTGAAACTGACGCCTGAGTAAAAAAGTTTTTATGCGCGGCGCCGGGTTCACCCGGTTGTCTCCTCCCTTCAAGTCCGGGTGGCGTCACGCACTTTTAACCAGGGTGAAAGCGATGCAGAATCTCCGCTAAAGGAGACCCAGTGGGCCAAAAATGGGCCAAGAGCCACAAAAAAAAAGGGCCAGCACGTAGCTGACCCTTATGAATCTTGGCTCCCCGACCTGGACTCGAACCAGGGACCTGCGGATTAACAGTCCGTCGCTCTACCGACTGAGCTATCAGGGAAAAGAATCCGCATTATAGGCAGATGTTGTGTGTCTTGTCAAAACTGCGAGGCAACTTTTTATGCGGCCGAACCATATTCTTGCTCGGCCACTTCGCATTACAGCGCATTACAGCACCTTGGCGATGGCCTCGACCACGGTGTCGATGTTGCGCGAGTTCAGCGCGGCGACGCAGATGCGGCCGGTATCGACTGCGTAGATCGAGAATTCATCGCGCAGGCGGCCGACTTGCTCTTTGCTGAGCCCCGAGTAGGAGAACATGCCGCGCTGGGCAGTAACAAAACTGAAATCGCGGCTGGGGGCTTTCACTTTCAGTTTTTCTACCAGCGCGTTGCGCATTTCCTTGATGCGCACGCGCATGCCGGCCAGTTCTTCTTCCCATAGTTTGCGCAGTTCCGGTGTGGATAGTGCGGTGGCGACCACTTGGCTGCCGTGGATCGGCGGGTTGGAGTAGTTGGTGCGAACCACGCGCTTGAGCTGCGACAGCACGCGGGCGGCTTCTTCGGCGCTGGCAGAGACGATGGACAATGCGCCGACGCGTTCGCCGTACAGCGAGAAAGATTTCGAGAACGAGTTCGAGACGAACAATGGGCCGCCGGCATCGGCGAAGCGGCGCACCACCTTGCCGTCGGATTCGATGCTGTCGCCGAAACCTTGGTAAGCCATGTCGAGGAAGGGGATCAGGCCGCGCTGGGTGATAACGTCAATGACTTGCGTCCACTGGTCTTCGCTCAGATCGGCGCCGGTCGGGTTGTGGCAGCAGGCGTGCAGCAGCACGATGGCGCCGGCCGGCATGTCTTTGAGCGCGCCGAGCATGCCGGCGAAGTTCACGCCTTTGGTGGTGGCATCGTAGTAGGGGTAGTTATTGACGGTGAAGCCGGCCGACTCGAACAGAGCGCGGTGGTTTTCCCAACTCGGGTCGCTGATCCAGACTTGCGATTTCGGCGAGAAGCGCTGCAGGAAGTCTGCGCCCAGTTTCAATGCGCCGGTGCCGCCGATAGCTTGGGCAGTGATCGCGCGTTTTTCGGTGATGACGGCGCTGTCTGCACCGAATACCAGCTCCTGCACCGACTTGTCATAGAGCGCTAAGCCTTCGATTGGTAGGTAAGTGCGCGGAGCGAGTTTCTCCATCAACTGCGCTTCGGCTTTCTTGACGCATTCCAGCAGCGGCACCTTGCCATTGTCGTCGTAATAGACGCCAACACCGAGGTTAATTTTGTTCGGATTCTTGTCGGCATTGAAGGCTTCGGTGATGCCGAGAATCGGGTCGCGCGGGGCCATTTCAATGGCGCTGAAGAGGGATGCGGAAGCAGTCATCGTGATAACATGAAAAGTTGGCTGCAAAGCTTGTTTGCAGCGGGTTGTCGAAGGCGCAAGGGCAGGATTTTGTCGCTGGAGCGCAATGGCGATTTTACCAAAGGTCAAAGGGTTATGGCTGAATTAAGCACGCTGCAAGACGCGCCGGACGCATCGAAAATCGTCACCTTTCCCGATTCTCCCTACCAGCTTTACCAGCCTTTCCCACCGGCGGGCGACCAGCCGGAAGCGATTGCGAAACTGGTGGAGGGCATCGAAGACGGCCTGTCCTTCCAGACTTTGTTGGGCGTGACTGGCTCCGGCAAGACGTACACGATGGCGAACACGATTGCCCGCATGGGGCGGCCGGCCATCGTGTTCGCGCCCAACAAGACGCTGGCGGCGCAGCTCTACAGCGAGTTCCGCGAATTTTTCCCGCGCAATGCGGTCGAGTATTTCGTCAGCTACTACGATTATTATCAGCCGGAAGCCTACGTGCCGCAGCGCGATTTGTTCATCGAGAAGGATTCCTCGATCAATGAACATATCGAGCAGATGCGGCTGTCCTGCACCAAGTCGCTGATGGAACGGCGCGACGTGGTGATCGTCGCCACTGTTTCGGCCATCTACGGCATCGGTAATCCGAACGAATACCACCAGATGATTTTGACCTTGCGCGCCAAGGACAAGGTCAGCCAGCGCGACGTGATTGCCCGTCTGATCCAGATGCAATACACCAGAAATGAAGTCGATTTCGCCCGCGGCACCTTTCGCGTGCGCGGTGACACCATCGATATCTTCCCGGCGGAACATGCTGAATTGGCCTTGCGGGTCGAGATGTTCGACGACGAGATCGACAGCTTGCAATTGTTCGACCCGCTGACCGGCCGCGTGCGGCAAAAAATCCCGCGTTTTACCGTCTATCCCGGTTCTCACTACGTCACGCCGCGCGCGACCGTGCTGCGCGCGATCGAAACGATCAAGGATGAATTGCGCGAGCGACTCGAATTCTTCCGCAAGGAAAACAAGCTGGTTGAAGAACAAAGACTGGAACAGCGTACCCGCTTCGACCTAGAAATGATGACCGAGATCGGCTTCACCAAGGGTATCGAAAATTATTCGCGCCATTTGTCGGGCGCAAAGCCGGGTGATCCGCCGCCGACTTTGGTCGATTACATGCCGCAAGATGCCTTGATGTTCCTAGACGAATCGCACGTGCTGCTCGGTCAGTTGAACGGCATGTACAACGGCGACCGTGCGCGCAAAACCAATTTGGTCGATTATGGTTTTCGTCTGCCATCGGCGCTGGACAACCGGCCGCTGCGTTTCGACGAGTTCGAGTCCAAGATGCGTCAGACCGTGTTCGTTTCGGCCACGCCGGCGGATTATGAGAAGCAGCATGCCGGCCAAGTGGTTGAGCAAGTGGTGCGACCGACCGGGCTGGTTGATCCGAAAGTGGAAGTGCGGCCGGCCGGCACGCAGGTCGATGATTTGATGTCGGAAATTACCGCGCGCATCAAAAAGAACGAGCGCGTGCTGGTGACGACGCTGACCAAGCGCATGGCTGAGCAGTTGACGGAATTTTTGAGCGACAACGGCATCAAGGTGCGCTATCTGCATAGTGATATCGAAACCGTCGAGCGCGTCGAGATTATTCGCGATCTACGTCTGGGCACCTTCGATGTGCTGGTGGGTATCAACCTGTTGCGTGAAGGCTTGGACATTCCAGAAGTGTCGCTTGTGGCGATTCTCGATGCCGACAAAGAAGGCTTCCTGCGTTCCGAACGCAGTTTGATTCAAACCATCGGCCGCGCCGCGCGTAACCTGAACGGCACGGCGATTTTATACGGCGACAAGATTACCGATTCGATGCGCCGCGCTATCGACGAAACCGATCGTCGCCGCGCCAAGCAAGTGGCCTTCAATGAAGCCAACAACATTACCCCGCGCGGTGTGCATAAGGTCATCAAAGAAATGATCGACGGCGTGTACGATCCGCAGGCGGCGCGCGCCGAATTGCAGGTGGCGCAAGAGCACGCGAAGTACGAGGCGATGAGCGAGAAGCAGGTCAGCAAGGAAATCAAGCGCCTGGAAAAACTGATGATCGAGCATGCAAAAAATCTCGAATTTGAAAAAGCGGCGCAGGTGCGCGACCAGTTGCATGCGCTGAAAGAAAACCTGTTCGGCGCGCCCGGCACGGATAATGTCGTGCCGCTGGCGGGCAAGTAGCATGGCGATTCCTTCTGCAATCACGACCATGCTGGACAAGGCTGATTCTTCGTGGCGGCCGATTTTGTCGGCGGGGCTGGCCGCGCTGGATGCAGCGCACCCGGCCTATTTCGCTGATCTGATGCGAGATGATTACCTGCCGACCGAAGGCCGCTTGTTCGCCGCCTTCGCCCAGCCGCTCGACGCAGTGCGCTACGTGCTGGTAGGCGAAGGGCCGTATCCGCGCCCGGAAAGCGCTACCGGGTTTTGCTTCATGGATGGCGCGGTGCAATCGCTGTGGTCGGAGAGTGGGTTGTCGAAGCCAGTCAATCGCGCCACTTCGCTACGCAATTTCATGAAGATGCTGCTGGTGGCCGATGGCCAACTGGATATAGCACGTACTTCCGGCGATGCGATGGCGCATATCGCCTTGAAGGCGCGCGCAATCGGTTCGCCTTACATTCAGACGCGGGAAGATTTGCAGGGCAAGTTGACCGAGCAGGGTTTCCTGTTATTGAATGCGACGCTGGTATTCCGCTCGCATGTGCCGCCATTGAAAGAGGCCAAGGCATGGTTGCCTTTCCTGCAAACGGTGCTGGCCGGCTTGGCCGATCATGCCGAGGCAAACGGCAAGATGCCGCCGACGCTGGTCTTGTGGGGCAAGATCGCCGAGCAGTTGAAGGCATTGCCGGCGAATGAGCGTTTCCCGAAAGCGGTGTCGGAGCATCCGTATAACCTGAGCTTTATCGGGAATGCGGCGATGCAGGAATTATTTGGCAAAATGAATTTGCTTCAAAAAAACAATCCAACACGTTAATGAGCTATGGTCCCGTTCGGTTTAAAACAGTCTCAGTTTTCAGCGCGATACGGTAATCCCCCCGGAACTTAATCGTATTTGAAAGTAGAATTTTCTCCAATCGTTTTTGAGGAAGTTTTACATGAAAAAATCCCGCTTTACCGACAGTCAAATCATCGCCACTTTGAAGCAAGCCGAAGCTGGCACGCCCGTGCCAGAACTTTGTCGGGAGCACGGCATCAGCTCTGCCACCTTTTACAAATGGCGCGCTAAGTTCGGTGGCATGGATGCGTCCCTGATGGCGCGCATGAAAGAGCTGGAAGATGAGAACCGGCGCTTGAAGAAGATGTATGCCGAGGAACGGCTCAAGGCCGAGATCGTCACGGAGGCCATGCAAAAAAAGTGGTAGCGCCATCTCATCGCAAAGAGATGGCGCAATGGGCAGTGCAGCACAAATCAGCCAGCGTGCGAGTGGCCTGTGAAGCGTTTAGCATCAGCCAGACTTGCTACCGCTACCAAACCAAGCTGTCGTCAGAGAACAGCGAGATCGCGGATTGGCTGATACGTTTGACGAACAATCAGCGCAACTGGGGCTTTGGCCTGTGTTTCCTTTACCTGCGCAACGTGAAAGGCTACGGCTGGAATCACAAGCGTGTCTATCGCATTTATCGCGAGCTGGAGCTGAATTTGCGCATCAAACCCAAAAAGCGTTTAGCAAGGGAAAAGCCTGAGCCCCTGGCTGTACCCGAGGCAGTCAACGCAGTCTGGTCGATGGATTTCATGCATGACCAGCTATCCGATGGGCGTTCGATTCGGCTGTTCAATGTGATCGACGACTTTAATCGCGAAGGTTTGTGTATCGATGTCGATTTCTCGCTGCCGGCAGAGCGCGTCATCCGATCCCTGGAACAAGTCATCGAATGGCGCGGCGCGCCTAGGGTCATCCGCTGCGACAATGGTCCCGAGTACATCAGCGCCATCACGATGGCATGGGCGAACAGGCGCGGCATCAAGCTTGAATTCATTCAGCAGGGCAGTCCGCAGCAAAACGCTTATGTCGAGCGTTACAACCGCACCGTGCGCTATGACTGGCTGGCGCACTACCTGTTCGATTCGATCGATGAAGTCCAGGATTTCGCCACGCAATGGCTCTGGACCTATAATCACGAACGGCCCAACACAGCCATCGGAGGCATCACGCCGAAACAGAAATTGGCCTTGGCCGCTTAGCTTCTACTTTCAGCCCCGGTTAAAAATGGGGGGATTACC
>JAFECY010000274.1 GCA_018241865.1 Pseudomonadota bacterium
CGGTGGATGCCACCGTCAATGCCATCGAATCGCAGGCGGGCAGCGGCGCGGAGCTCCTGTTATTCTCGGTCAATGCCATCACAACCGGCACCCAGTCGCAGGGCGAAGTGACTATGCGCCTGTCGAAGGCGGGGCGGATCGTCAACGGCGTCGGAGCCGATCTGGATATCGTGGTGGCCTCGGCCAAGGCTTACCTGTCGGCATTGAACAAATTGCATTCCCGCGCGGAAAAACTCAATCCGCAGCTCTGATTATCGTTCTGCCCGGCAAAACTCGTCGAAATCCCTGCTAAGTGTTTGAATCGGCGGGGGATTTCCTATATACTTCCGCGTCTGGCTTTTGTGGCCGGATTTTTATTGTTATCACGATGTGCGGGGTTGCGACTCTGTGCATCGCATGTGAAAGGTAATCATGTCTGTCGAAAACATCAACAAAGCCGCCATCATTGCGGATAACGCACGCGGTCAAAACGATACCGGCTCCCCGGAAGTGCAAGTTGCACTGTTGACCGCCCGTATCAATGAACTCAACGGCCATTTCAAAGCCCACGCCAAGGATCACCACTCCCGCCGCGGCTTGATTATGATGGTCAACCGTCGCAAGAGCCTGCTGTCCTACCTCAAAGGCAAGGATGCCAATCGCTATCGCGCCCTGATCGAAAAACTCGGCCTGCGTAAGTAATCTGCGTAAGTGATTCTTGCGATTCCTTGCTTCTCTTGTAGTCTGCATGCCCGCGTCAGTCCACTGATGTGGGCATTTGTTTTTTGTCATTCCCGGAAGTAGAAGTTGCATGAAGATGATGCGTCTTACATGACAAGTCATCCGTGGTGAGGTGAACGACAGCGCCTGAAATTCTGTCGGCAAAATAGAAAGGAAACACCGTGTTCAATAAAATTACCAAAACCTTCCAGTACGGCCAGCATCAAGTCACGCTCGAAACCGGCGAAATCGCTCGTCAGGCTTCCGGCGCTGTCATGGTGTCGATCGAAGACACTGTTGTGCTCGCTACTGTGGTGGCCAAAAAAGATGCCAAGCCGGGCCAAGATTTTTTCCCGCTGACCGTCGATTATCTTGAAAAAACCTATGCGGCTGGCCGCATTCCCGGCGGCTTCTTCAAACGCGAAGGTCGTCCTTCCGAAAAAGAAACTCTGACATCGCGTTTGATCGATCGCCCGATTCGCCCACTGTTCCCGGAAGGCTATCTGAACGAAGTGCAGGTGATTATTCATGTGCTGTCGGTCAATCCTGAAATCGATCCTGACATCGCCGCCATGATCGGTGCTTCCGCCGCCCTGTGCGTCGCCGGCATTCCGTTCAACGGCCCGATCGGCGCGGCGCGCGTCGGTTATGTCGATGGTCAATACGTGCTGAACCCGACCGTGACGCAACTGGCGCAATCCAATATGGATCTGGTGGTTGCCGGTACCGAGCAAGCCGTGCTGATGGTCGAATCCGAAGCCAAGCAATTGTCCGAAGAAATCATGCTGGGCGCAGTCGTGTTCGGCCATGACCAGATGAAGGCCGTCATCAATGCGATTCACGATCTGGTGCGCGACGGCGGCAAGCCGGAAGTGCAGTGGAGCCCGGCACCGAAGAACGATGCTTTGATTTCGCGTGTGACCCATTTCGCCGAAGCTAAACTGCGCGAAGCTTATCAAACCAAGGACAAGCAAGCCCGTACCGCCAAGCTGAAAGACGTCACCGTGGCAGTCAATGCCGCATTGGCTGCTGAAGCTTCGTCGATCGGTGCAGGCGCGCCGGATGCCGCCGAAGTCGGCAACATCCTGTTCGAGTTGGAAGCGAAGATCGTCCGTTCGCAAATCCTCGAAGGCGAACCGCGCATTGACGGCCGCGATACCCGCACCGTGCGTCCGATCTCAATCCGCACCGGCGTGCTGCCGCGTACCCACGGTACCGCGCTGTTCACCCGTGGCGAAACCCAAGCGTTGGTGGTTGCCACCCTCGGTACCGCCCGCGACGAGCAAAAAATCGACGCGCTGATGGGCGAGTACAGCGACCGCTTCATGATGCATTACAACATGCCTCCGTTCGCCACCGGCGAAACCGGTCGTGTCGGTACGCCGAAGCGCCGTGAAATCGGTCACGGCCGGCTGGCCAAGCGCGCCTTGGTTGCCGCATTGCCGGCACCGGAAGATTTCAGCTACTCGGTGCGCTTGGTTTCTGAAATCACCGAATCGAATGGTTCGTCCTCGATGGCGTCTGTTTGCGGCGGCTGCTTGGCGCTGATGGATGCTGGCGTGCCGATGACTGCACACGTGGCTGGCATTGCGATGGGCTTGATTAAGGATGGCAGCAAATTCGCCGTGCTGACCGACATTCTTGGTGACGAAGATCATCTGGGCGACATGGACTTTAAGGTGGCGGGTACTGCCAATGGCATTACCGCGCTGCAGATGGACATCAAGATTCAAGGCATCACCAAGGAAATCATGCAAGTCGCGCTGGCGCAAGCCAAGGAAGGCCGCATGCACATCTTGGCCAAGATGCAGGAAGCCGTCCCGCACGGTAAGACTGAACTGTCCAACTTCGCACCGCGTCTAATCACCATCAAGATCAATCCGGAAAAAATCCGTGATGTGATTGGCAAGGGCGGCGCTGTCATTCGCGCGCTGACCGAAGAAACCGGCACCCAGATCGACATCAGCGACGAAGGCGTGGTCACTATCGCTTCCGTCGATGCTGCTGCAGGTCAAGAAGCCAAGCGCCGTATCGAAGAATTGACTGCGTCGGTCGAGATCGGCAAGGTCTATGAAGGTACCGTGCTGAAGTTGTTGGACTTCGGTGCCATCGTCCAAGTGTTGCCGGGCAAGGACGGTCTGCTGCACATCAGTCAGATCGCCAACGAGCGCGTCAATGCCGTTGCCGACTACCTGAAGGAAGGCCAGCAAGTGCGCGTCAAAGTTCTGGAAACCGATGATCGTGGTCGTTTGAAATTGTCGATGAAAGCCGTTGCAGCCGAGGAAAATTCGGAACAGGCACAACAACAAGCACAAACGCAGCAATAAGCATTCGTTGCTACGCAAAAACCGCCCGAGGCGTAAGCCGACGGCGGTTTTTTATTGTCGTGTTGCGAGTGACAAACCCGAACACGTGGATTGCGTTACCATATTTGCCGACTTGTTTTGATCGGCGCGCCATATAGAAGTGCATGTGCACATCTAAAAAACTGGAGTAAGCATGACGCATATCGTGATTTTGGGATGTGGTTTCGGCGGGCTGGAAGCAGCCAAGGCCTTGGCCTCGGCCGATGTCAGCATCACCTTGATAGATCGCAGCAATCATCATTTATTTCAACCACTGTTGTACCAAGTCGCCACCGCCGGTCTTTCTGCGCCGGCGATCGCTGCGCCGATTCGCCATATTTTTGCGCATCAACGCAACCTGACTACCTTGATGGGGACAGTGACGGATATCGACGTGGCGCAACGTCTGGTCATGCTGGAAGACGGGGCGAAGCTGACGTACGATTATCTGATCGTTGCCACCGGTGCGACCCACAGTTATTTTGGCCGCGATGAATGGGCTGCCGTCGCGCCCGGCATCAAGACACTCGACGATGCCTTTGAAGTGCGACGTCGCACTTTGCTGGCTTTCGAGCGGGCAGAACGCGAAAATGATGCGACGCAATCTGCCCCTTGGCTAACTTTCGCTGTCATCGGTGGTGGCGCGACCGGCGTGGAAATGGCCGGGACTATGGCCGAGATTGCCCGTCATACTTTGCACGGTGAATTCCGTCGCATCGATTCGCGTCAGGCACGGGTTGTGCTGCTAGAAGGGAATGACCGTGTCCTGCCGCCTTTTCCGCCGGACTTGTCGGAGAAAGCGCGCAAGCAACTGGAAAAACTCGGCGTCGAGGTGCGAACTTCTTGTCGTGTGACAGCAATCGATGCGGATGGGCTGACGTTTACCAGTGCGCAGGGCGAAGAGCGCCTCGTCGCCAAGACCGTCATCTGGGCTGCCGGCGTAGCGGCCTCGCCGCTGGGCAAGTCCTTGGGCGTGGCGCTGGATCGGGCAGGCAGGGTGCCGGTCGAACCCGATCTGTCGATCGCCGGCCATCCAGAAGTGTACGTGGTCGGCGATTTGGCCGCCGCGACGTCGGATGGCAAACCGGTACCGGGCGTGTCGCCCGCAGCCAAGCAGATGGGGCGGACGGCGGCACGTAATATCTTGCGCCGGTTGCGCAATCAACCTGTTGAGATTTTCCGTTATCGTGATTATGGTTCACTCGCCACCATCGGCAGGAAAGCGGCGGTGGCGATGCTCGGCAAGGTCAAGTTTTCAGGCTTTTCTGCTTGGCTGTTCTGGTTGTTCGTGCACATCTATTTTTTGATTGGATTTCGCAATCGCTTGATGGTCATGGCCGACTGGGCTTGGGCTTACATGACTTTTCAGCGCAGTGCGCGCATCGTCACTGGAGCCGATGGGCGAGAATCGAAGACTGCCGCAATAAAGCGGCAGTCGGAAATGTGACGAGCGAGAGATCATCATGCGCGCTATCGAAATCACCCAACCTGGACCATCCGATGTGCTGCAACTTTGCGAGCGTCCGGTTCCTGAGTTGAAGCCGGGCGAGGTGCTCATCAAGGTTCACGCCGCCGGCATCAATCGGCCGGATGTGTTGCAACGTACCGGACATTATCCGGTGCCGGCTGGCGCATCGGATTTACCGGGACTGGAAGTGGCGGGAGAAGTTGTAGCCGGTGAGGGCACTGCGTTCAAACTAGGCGACATGGTATGTGCGTTAGTGCAGGGCGGTGGCTATGCCGAATACTGCGCAGCGCCGGCCGGGCAATGTCTGCCGATACCAGCGGGATTGACGGCGATCCAAGCAGCCGCCTTGCCCGAAACTTTTTTCACGGTCTGGAGCAATGTGTTCGATCGCGCTCGCTTCGCCGACGGTGAAACGTTGCTGGTGCAGGGCGGCACGTCCGGCATCGGCGTGACTGCCATCCAGCTTGCCGCTGCGTTCGGTCATCGCGTGTTCGCCACTGCCGGTACGGACGAAAAATGTCGCGCATGCGAAGCGTTAGGTGCGGAGCGCGGTATTAACTATCGCAACGAAGATTTCGTCGAAGTCGTCAAAACCGCTACCGCAGGCAAGGGCGTGGATGTCATCCTCGACATGGTCGGTGGCGATTACATTCCGCGTGAATTGGCCACGTTGGCTGACGATGGGCGAATCGCCATGATTGCTTTTCTCGGCGGTTCGCGAGCCAACGTTGATTTGGGTCAAATATTGCGCCGGCGTTTGACGCTCACCGGTTCGGCCTTGCGCCCACGTTCGGTGGAATTTAAAGCGGAGATCGCCGGCAAGCTACGTGAGCGCGTCTGGCCGCTGCTCGAAAACGGCAGAATCAAACCGATCATCCATCAGGTATTTCCACTCGAACAGGCAGATCAGGCGCATGCCATGATGGAAAGCAGCGCACATATTGGCAAGATCGTGCTTGCTTTGACATAGC
>JAFECY010000275.1 GCA_018241865.1 Pseudomonadota bacterium
ACGGCATGAATAATGTTGGCGTGCGGCACGAATATTGATGGATTTGGCGCTAATCTGATTCGCCAATTGCATTGAGCATTGATAGTATTGAGTGAGAAATAAAAATACATGCAGAGACAATTTCTGGCCGGAATTAAATTTCTTCGCGACCACATGCGTTCGCGCTTTGTTGCTTACATTCAAAAGATCAATTTACCGAACAAGTTTTCGCTTCGGAATTTTGCGCAGATAGATCATGTCGAACAGCCATATCCTTGCCACTAAATTGGTGATCCCCGACATATCGCCGCAACTTGTTCAGCGCGCACGGCTGATGTCGCCGCCGCATGCGTCGCGGTTGATCTTAGTCAGCGCCCCTGCGGGTTATGGCAAAACCACCTTGCTCGTTGCTTGGGCTAGAGAGCTTTCCACGCCAGTGGTGTGGCTATCGCTGGATAGTGGTGATAACGATCCGCGACGTTTTTTGATGAATTTCATCGGAGCGATCCAGACGCAGTGCCCGGAATTTGACCTTGCCATTCCTGACATGCTGGGCGGTAAGCCCCTTGCGCAGATCGGCGAGATGATGCAATCGCTCATCAACCATTTGTGCAGTTTGCCCGGCCGTTTGTGCATCATTCTTGATGACTTGCACATGGTGAGCGAGCCAGCGGTGCATCAAGCGCTGGCATTTTTGACGGAAAATCAGCCGCCGCAATTGCAGTTAATTTTTTCCAGTCGCAGCGATCCGCCGTTTTCGCTGGCGCGTCTGCGAGGGCAGCGTCAATTGGTGGAGTATCGCGCCCATGATTTGTGCTTTACATCAGAAGAGGCCGAAATATTTTGCAACGACGTCATGCAATTGGATTTGCAACAACAGCAGGTTGCGGCACTGACCGCGCGCACCGAAGGCTGGATTGTCGGCTTGCAACTGGCAGCGGTTTCCATGCAAGTCACGCCGGATAAATCCGGTTTTATTGATAATTTTTCCGGCGACAATCGTCATGTCACCGATTTTTTGCTCGATGAAGTATTGCGTAGCCGATCCGCAGAACTGCAGGATTTTCTGTTGCAAACTTCCTTGTTTGGGCGTTTTGATGCGGCGATGTGTGATGCTGTTACCGGTCGCGATGACAGCCGCCGGATGATCGATGAAATGGAACGCACCAACATGTTTATCGTCAGCCTCGATCATCAGCGCATCTGGTACCGCTATCACCATCTCTTCGCCTCGCTGTTGCAATCCCGTTTTCGCAATGCGCAGCCAGAGCGGGAGAAGACGCTCTATCGTCGTGCTAGTCAGTGGTGCGATAAAAATGATCTATTGATCGAATCCATCGATTACGCAATCAGGGGTGACGATTTTCTCGGCGCGGCCGATTTGATGGAGAAGCATGGAAACAAATTATTTTCCCTTGGTCAGATCAGTACCGTACTGAATTTGGCAAAAAACCTGCCGCAGTCATTGCTGGCGCAGCGGCCGGCATTGTTGATGATGTGTGCGTGGGGCAGTTTTTATCTGAGCGACATGGTGGCGATGGAAAGCCATATCCGCGCCGTCGCCAATTGCATCGAAGGATTCGAGCATGCGCCATGCGGTAGTGCGGAGCGCGCTATGTTCGGCCAACTTTCCTTGATGCGCGGCTGCCGGCTGGCTTACAACGGCGATATCGATGGGTCGATGACGCAGTTGCGCGAGGCGCTTGTTTCGCTTCCGCCGGATCGCACCTTGCATCGTGGCGCGGCTGTGTATCTTGGTGTGATTGATGTTGTCATCGGCGAACTGGATCAGGCGCAAGTATTGTTTGAGCCGCATACCAGCATCGCTGCATTCAAACACAATGTGCTCGTGCCGATCACGGCTACGTTCGGACTCGCGCGCGTGCATCTGCTGCGCGGCAACCTAGCCGGCGCTCGGCAGGTATACAACAAAGCCATTCGAGAAGCGCAGGCGGCCAATGTGCACAAACTCCCTGCATTCGGCATGCTGTACATAGGCATGGGGGAGCTGGCCTATCAAATGAATGCGCTGGACGAGGCGCAGCAATACCTCGAACGCGGCGTGGAAATGACAGCGGTAGGCATGGAGTACGTCAACACATGGGGGCGCATTTTACTGGCCCAGACTCGGATGGTGGCCGGTGCCGCCGATGCTGCACTGGATATCCGAACGGAAACGCTGTTGGATCACTATGCAGGAGGCCGTTTCGTCATTGATTTGCCGCCGCTATCGGCAGCGATTGGGCGGTTATGGTTAGGGCAGAATCGAATCGAGGCACTCGCGCATTGGGTTGAGCTCACGCAATTATCGATCGCTGCGCCGCTGGCAACCGGCCGTGATGCCGAATATCTTGTTCTGGCGCGCTTCTTTCTTCAAACCAAGCGCATGGATAAAGCAATAGCGCTGCTGGATGTTATGCAGCCTTCCGCCGATCTGGGTGGGAGGCGTGCGGTTTTGATCGAAATCGGCATTCTCAAAGCGCTGGCTTTGCAATTGCAGGGCGACATGAATGGGGCACTGGTCGCCCTGCAGCATAGTGTCGCCCTTGCTGAAAATACGCAGTTGTTGCGATTATTTATCGATGATGGCATCGCGTTGAGCGGACTACTGACAAAGTTGGCGCGTGCTAGCGATTGCGCGACACACGCGCACTATCTCTTAGGGTTGATCGTTACCGCATCTGCGGCGACCGACGTCATGGGAAAAACCGCGTTGCCTTCTTTATTCAGCAAAAAAGAAAAAGAAATCGTCACCTATATAGTCAAGGGAAATTCCAATCAGGAAATCGGGAAGGCGTTGTTCATTTCATCCAATACCGTCTATTCCCATATGAAAAGTATTTACGCCAAATTGGGCGTTAATAGTCGCTTGCAAGCCATTAAACGCTTGCGCGAACTTCAGATCGATTGCTGACCAGATAGGGTAGTTGGCGGAAGGCGATGCGCGCATCGCCTGTTTGAAATATCTGATTACACTTGATACAGATTCATGGTCATCATGGGTATCGATGTGCGCATTGATGAAACGTGGGCGCAGTAAATGGATTACCAACCCCAACGTTCATTAAAGGAAAACATCATGTTCAAGCTGACACTCGTACGCAAGACTTTCGCGCTGATCGGTATTCTCGGCGTATTTGCTACCGCTACCGGTAGCGCAGTTGCTGCCACTAAAGACACGCAATGGCAAAAGCACCATCCCCGCCGTGAGCAAGTCAATCACCGTCTGAACAATCAAAACAAGCGCATCCATGCAGAGCGCAAAGAAGGTGAAATCAGCAAGGCGCAAGCCCACAAGCTGCATCGTGAAGACCGCCAGATTCGCAAGGAAGAACATGCGATGGCCAGCCAGAACGGTAGCCACCTTACCAAGCAAGAGCACAAAACCTTGAACCAACAAGAGAATGCCGTCAGCAAACAGATCGGCAAATAATCAATATTCGATCCGCTAGCCATTTCACACCCGCTTTGGCGGGTGTTTGTTTATCGATGTCGAATTGAAACTCTTATCCCATCAGGGAAAAATCATGAAACGCATTTTTAATATAGTTGCATTGATGGCTGTCGTCGCGGCCATGTCTGGCTGCGCCACCCCGGTCAGGGAGCGTGTCGTTATTCATGAGCAACCGCAAAAAGTCGTTGTGAGGCAAATGCCGGCGCCGATCCAAGAAAGCGTGTCTGCCCAGCCAGGGCCGGGCTATGCTTGGGTGCCGGGGCATTGGGTCTGGCGCGATGGCGGTTGGCAATGGCAAGGTGGCCATTGGTATGCTGGTGCCGTGCGACCCATGCCGCCTGTCATCGTGGAGCAAATTACTGTTGCGCCCAGCCCGTCTCACTTTTGGGTGCAAGGCCATTGGAAGTGGCATGGCAATGATTGGCTTTGGGTCAAGGGAAGGTGGATGCTGTAATCGCTTGGAATCTGCTTCGGCGCTGTCGTGCGCCGAAGCGAGACGCGGCTAGACAAATCGCATCAGCCGCATGTCGATGACGCGTTACGCAATGGTATCAATGAATGTACCGACTATGCTTTGCGCAAAGGTATCCGCAGCAACCGTGCCGGCAAAATTGGCATCAGACTGCAGTATGCCGGCCCAATTTGCATCGAGGCCGGTATTTTGCAGCGTGCCAGTGGAAGTATAGATGCCCGATGCGACAGAGTTGAACGCAAGCGTATCGACCAAGGCGCTATCTGCGAGCTGTTGGATGATGCTTTGTGTGTCGGTTCCGGCTGCCGGAATAGTCAGTGCTGCCGGCGCAGTGTCGCCCAATACGAGTTGATCGAATAAACCGGCAGCATTATAGGTTGGCAAAGTCAGATTCGGCACGCCAAGCTGAGCAATCACGCCAGCATCCGAAGATAGATCAACTGCATCTTGCACCAGTCCAGCATCGGTGGATTGCGCGACCATCCCCGCCCCCGCATTGGCCAGAGAGGGTAATGCCCAAATCGGATTCGTCAGGGGATTGAATGTGATGCTCATTTTCAACAGCCGCCATATGCAAACCTTGCTTATTCAATATAGCAAGTGGGAGGGTATTTCGCTAGGTGCGTGCGGGTTGATGCGTGTGCTTGACGAATCTGAAATGCCTGACGGACGAATCGGCGCAAGAATGGGTGAAAAAATCGGCGACGAACTATTTCCCCCCACGCTTTACTCTGCTGCGCTTCTTTCCTTCATCCAGCGCGCCGCTTGATGCCGCTTTCAATAAGCGTTGGAAAGTCGGGCATTCCATATGGCTTTTTGCCGGGCAGACGGCGGCGTGTTTCAAGCCATTGCTCATCGCCTTTAGTCTTTTGATCGTGTCGTCGATTGTTTCGGCTTTTTTTGCCAGCATCCGACGGTTGATGCGCGGCTGTCCATCCGGGGCGAACAGTGTGGCGATTTCGTCGAGCGAGAAACCGGCTGCACGTCCCAGCGCGATTAGTGCCAGCCTCTCTAGTACGGAATCATTGAATAGCCGTCGCAAGCCTTGCCGTCCGGTGGAGGCGATCAGCCCCTTTTCCTCATAGAAGCGCAGGGTCGAAGCCGGCATGCCGGATTGTTTCGCCACTTCGGCAATGTCGATCATAAAAATCTCCTTGACTTCAAGTTGACTTGAATTTGTATAGTGGTTTCAAGGGAGCATGAAGTCAATGCATTTTTAATGGAGGAAAAGATGAACGCCCTAGCAGAAAACCTTTTGCGTATTGCCCTGATCGGCGTGGGCGCAACGCTCATCATGGATGGGTGGCTGATGTTGCTCAAGCGGCTGCATGTGCCAACCTTGAATTTTGGATACATCGGTAGATGGGTTGGCCATATCTTCAGAGGAAGGTGGTTCCACGATGGCATCGTGAAAGCCGCGCCGATCAAGCACGAATTGCTGATCGGCTGGCTGCTGCACTACGCAACGGGACTTGTCTTTGCAATGCTGTTGGTTGCGATTTGGGGAGCGGAGTGGTTGCAGCAACCGCGCTTCATGCCTGCCTTGCTGACTGGTGTGGCGACGGTGGTGGTGCCGCTATTCGTCATGCAGCCGGCGATGGGTGCTGGCATCGCTTCTTCCAGAACGCCTACGCCGACGCGCAATTGCATCAAGAGCGTGCTCAATCACGCGGTATTCGGCTACGGCCTGTATCTGGCTGGTGTGGTGCTAGCGCAGTTTGCTTGAAATGTTCCGACAACGGTATTGAAACGAGGTGATGAAATGAAAAAGATAGCGGTTGTGTATCACAGCGGGCATGGGCATACGGAAACCATCGCGCGGCATGTTGTCGATGGCGTACAAAGCGTGCCGGACATGGCAGCGGTGTTGTTGAGGGCGGAAAATTTGACCGCCAATCCAGAAACTCTGGCCGAGTTCGACGGCCTGATCTGGGGTTCGCCAACTTATCTAGGCGGTGTGTCCGGCGTCTTCAAAAGCTTCATGGACACTACCGGAAAAATGTGGCGCAAGCAGCAGCTTCGGAACAAATTGGCATCCGGCTTTACCGTGTCGTCGCTGCCTGCTGGTGACAAGCAATCGACGTTGTTGTCGCTGTTCGTGTTCTCCATGCAGCACGGGATGATCTGGGTCGGCAATCCTGTGCTGCCGGAGCAGCACAATGGCGTGCCCTATGAGCAGGCGGCTAATCGGCTCGGCTCGTGGTCGGGTTTGATGGCGCAAGCCGGGCATGCCGCGCTGGCGGATGCGTTCGCGCCGGGCGACATCAAGGCGGCCAAGATGTATGGCAGGAATTTTTCTTTGACGCTGAATCGGTTGCACGCTGAAGAAACTATATCTTGAGGAGCGATCCATGATTCCCGCAAAATTTGCACCGGCCTTGTTCGGTTTCATCCTGTCCGGTCTGATGTCGTTGATCGTGTCCGGC
>JAFECY010000276.1 GCA_018241865.1 Pseudomonadota bacterium
AGCGCCGACTGGGAACGCATCACCGATGTCATCACCCAGTGCGAAATCGGTTTTTCGCGGCAATACGTGAGTCCGGCGCGCGGCTGATTTTTCTCGGAAAGGGAGCAAGCGCGATGCTTGCTCCTCAGTTTTTCGCTTGCAGCGGCATGCTCTCGAACTTCACGCCGGCCCAGCCGGTCTGCATGAAATTGCGGATGTTCTGGTGATCGTCGCCGTCGGGATGGCCGAGCACGTCGTCGCGGTAATACGCGCCGAAGCAGGCCAGCGTTTCTTGTTCCGACAGCTTGTTGAGCAGGGCGAAGGCCAGCAGCTTGCACGATCCCGCATTCAAACCCGCCGCATTCACTAGTGCGCCATTGGTGAATTGCGCCGGCGTGAAATCGTAATGCGCGTCGATGAGCGCCATCGTGTCGGCGAAAGCGATGCCAGCGGGCGCGGCGCGCAATTGCGCGAGAAAAGTTTCCAGATTCATTGAGGCATGTTGGTGTGGATGCGGGGTGACAACACTACCGCGAAAATGCGTGTGAGGCAATTGCTTTGGCCGGGAGGGTGATGCTGCTCCTCAGCGCGCCACTTTTTCACGCAGCACCGCCAGCAAGCCATCCGCCGCTTCTTCGATGTAATCCAGCACCAGATCGAAACCGGTGCCGCCGCCGTAGTAAGGGTCGGGCACGATCGCCGAGGCTTGGCTGGCGGCGTACTCCATGAACAGATGCAGTTTGTGGCGATGCGCTGTCGGGCAAGCTGCTTGCAAACGTTCCAGATTATCGTGATCCATCGCCAGCAAATAATCGAAACGGCTGAAGTCATCGGCCGCGACCTGACGCGCTCTTTGTTGCGACAAATCGTAGCCGCGCCGTGCGGCGTATTGCTGCGAACGTGGATCGGGGGAAGCGCCGATGTGATAAGCGTGGGTGCCGGCGGAATCGATGTGGATGGCGTGCGTCAATCCTGCGGCTGCGACGCGTTGACGGAATACGCCTTCGGCAGTCGGCGAGCGGCAGATGTTGCCCATGCAGACGAACAGGACGGATAGTGCGGGTGCGGTGTTCATCGCATCATGTCTTGTGGTGTGGATAGGGACAAAGTAAGGCCAAGCTGGCGACGCAGGCGAACAGCATGACGGTCATCAGCGGCGTCATCGATTGGCCGGCCATGAAGGGCGCGGCGAGCTGCGTGCCGAGCGCGCCGGCCAGCAGCACTGTCAGCGTCAACAGCGCCGAAGCGCGGCCCATCTGTGCCGGCGGCAGCGCCAGTACTTCGCTGAAGGTGGCCGGACCGCGCACCGCCAGTGCGCCGCAGAAGGCACACCAGAACAACGCCACGACGATGAAGGAAGGCGGCGCAAGCAAACCAAGCAGCAGCATCACCGCGCACAGCACAGCATGCAGCGTCGCGCCGAGCCGGATCGCGCCGGCCGTGCCGAGTCGCTTGCTGATGCGGCCGGCTTGGCTGGCCATGACGATGAAGCTCGCCACGCCGATCAGTTGCAGCCCGGCGAAGGCCGCTGCGCCCAAGCCGAGCGCGTGTACCACTAATTGCGGCGCGCTAGAGACGAAAATGATGAGTGCACCGAAACTGCAAGCATGCGACAGCGCCAGCTTGCGGAATTTTCGGTTGGCGATGATGGTCAGATAAGAAGCATTGACCGAACGATCCATGCCCGGCAATGCGCGCGGCGTGGCGCGAACGGCGAAGGGCAGAACGAGTAAGGTCAGCGCACTCAGTACCCAGAAGGTGCCGCGCCAATCGGTGTGCGCCAATAGAGCCGCGCCGAACAGCGGGCCGGCGGCTGGCACGATGGCTTCCACCATGCTGATGGTCGCCACGCCGCGCACAGCGTCCGCATCCGACAGCGTGGCGCGCACCACGCTGGGCGCCACCACCATCGCCGCGCCAGCCGCGACGCCTTGCAACAAACGCAGCGCCAGCAATATTTCGATGGAAGGAGCCAAGGCACAACCCAGTCCCGAGACTAGCAGCAGCCACAGCCCAGCCTGCACCGCGCTGCGCGGGCCGAATCGGGATAGCGCTTCCGCCCATAACAATTGCGAAGCCGCCAATCCTGCCAGAAAGAGGGCGATGGTCGCTTGCGCCAATGACACGTCGATGCCGAGCGTAGCCTGCAGATTAGGTACGGCAGGCAGATAGAAATCCATCGCCAGCATGCTGGCACCAGTGACGAGGGAAAGCGGAAGGACGGTGCGAATCGCCGATGTCATGTCGTGGTGGAGGTAGGTGCGCGGTTCATTCGTTTCAGGCGGGGTATATGGCATGGCGATCCAAAGATGGCGCAGCGATTTTATCAGTATGGGTATCGCCTCGGAATGCGGGGTTGAGACTTGAGCGGGTTTTGCGACTTTGGCTGGATTCCGCCCCTGCTTTGTGTCATCCTTGACACCTTCCCCATGACCATGCCGGCAGGCAACGCGTCCGCCGACCATCCATGCCACCCATTTGCTATTCACACCGGAAGCCGTATCGCTTTGCCTTCGTGAGCTGCATCGCCCTGCTGCTGGCGATGTCTTGCGCGCACGGCGCCAGCATCCGCTACGAAAACGGGGTGCGTATTATTTCCGGCGAAAGCGTCACCACGACCGAAGCCGGCACGCAACCGACGGCGCTGCAGCCGCGCCCGCAAATCTATCGCTACAAGGCTGGCCGGGTCACGGTTTTTTCCGACCGCGAGCCGGCTCGGGCGAGTTTTTCTGTGGTCAAGTTATATTGCTTCGCTTGCAGCCCGACCTCGTCGATCAACTGGGCGGACACGCGCCTGTTCCGTAACGAATACAGCGAAGCCATCGAGCCGGCCGCAGCGCTGTACGGCGTCGATCCGGCGTTGGTGCGCGCGGTCATCCATGCCGAATCCGGTTTCAATGCGCAGGCTACGTCGCCCAAAGGAGCGATGGGGCTGATGCAATTGATGCCGGCGACTGCGCGGGAAGTCGGCGTGGCCAATGCCTATGCGCCCGAACAGAATATACGCGGCGGCGTGCGTTACTTGGCCAGCTTGCTGGCGCAGTTCCGCAACAATGTCACGCTGGCGGCTGCCGCCTATAATGCCGGGCCGGCTGCAGTGGAACGTTATCGCGACGTTCCGCCTTATGCCGAAACGCAAGCCTATGTGCAACGGGTCAACCTCTTGCACGAGCGCTACCGTAGTCGAGGGCAGTAGGGGCGTTTCGCGGACACGGGCATTCACTTAAAATAAGCCGATTAAAAATTACATTGAGGCAGGGTGGGGACGCGCATGAACAAAAAACAGGCACTCATCGTCGATGATTCCAAGACCGCACAATATCTGCTCAAGCGGATGTTGCAGCAGTATGATCTGCACATCGATGTCGCCTCCTCAGCGGAAGAAGCGCTCGCCTATCTCAGTTACAACCATCCCGCCGTCATCTTTCTCGACCAGCAAATGACCGGCATGACCGGCTTTGATGCGCTCAAGACCATCAAGGCCAATCCGCATACCGCGCTGATCCCGGTCATCATGTACAGCTCGCAAAATGATGACTTATTCGTCAGTCAGGCGATTGCCCTCGGCGCACAAGGCATCCTCTCCAAAGGCGGATTGCAACCGGCTAACCTGCAACAAGTACTGGAACGTCTGAATATCCGCAGTCAGGGTGAAATCGCCGCGCCGGTGGTCGAAACCTCCTCGCCGCAACCTGAGGAGGCGGCAACGATGAGCGCTGCTGTGCCTGCACTGGTTCCGGCCACTGAGGTGGCAGATATCGAAAAGATTCGCGTGCAGGTCGGCCGCTTGTTCGAGTTCCATATCGCCGATCTCAAAACGCACATCAACAACAGCACCCAGTTCATCATCAAGCGGCTGACGACCAGCATCGACAAGGCTTCTGTCCGCGAAGTGAATGTCGGTAGCAACCTGCTGGCCAGTGTGCGTTCTGCCGTCAATTCGGCTGCTTTAGGCGCGCGTCAGCAACCGCAGCGTTTATTCTTGACGCCGGTGCTATTGGCATTGCTGCTACTTGGCACGGGCATGCTCGCATATTTCGTTCTGCAGAACCAATCCGACACGCAAATCGCTTCGCAAAAAATTCTCGCTATTCTTGAAGCGAAGAATGTCGATCGCTCCATGCTCGCTGCACCCTCATCCGCCGCCGCGATGGCGCCGAGTGATAAGCCCGGCGATGCAGCGCACGCGCCTGTGCCCGTGTCGCAGTCTTTGCTGCAAGCGGTGAGCTGGGCGCAGAGCGCGGATTTTCATTTCGATTATGGTGAGCAGCCATTGAGCGGCGCACGTCTGTCCAACCTGAACCAGTTGATTTATTTGTTGGCCGAAGGCGGGTATCGTGGTCCGTTGGTGATTAACATCAACTTCGGTAATTTCTGTCTGGAGCAGGACGAGACCGGCGCACTGCGTCCGGCGCGCAGCGACACGCGACTGGCGGCCTGCAAAATGCAAAAAGATATGACGCAACGCTTTTCTGCCAACGATTACATCACGCTGCCATATCAGACCTTCGAGAGAACCGCCGCACCGCTACAGGATGGCCGCATCACTCTGCGTCTGGTGACCAACGGCATGAACACACCGGCCACCGAATATCCGGCATCGACGCCGCAAGTAACCGCCGGCGAATGGAACCGCGCTGCGTTGCGTAATAACCGGGTGTCGGTGCAGTTTCCGAATTGAGCTGCGCTGTATAAGCTACTGCGCGGGACAATCTG
>JAFECY010000277.1 GCA_018241865.1 Pseudomonadota bacterium
CCTTGGCTTCGCTGGCGCGGAAGCCCGGCAGGTTGAACAGCAGGCTGGCGACGTTGTAGCGCAAGTGTTCATGCATGCCGACCACGACGTTTTCCAACAGCGTCATTTCCTTGAACACGCGAATGTTTTGGAAAGTGCGGGCGATGCCGAGTTCGGTGATGCGATGCGGTGCCACGCCGGCCAGGTTCTGGCCGTTGAACTTGATGCTGCCGCCGGATGCGCGCAGCAGGCCGGTGACCAGGTTGAACACCGTGGTCTTGCCGGCGCCGTTGGGGCCGATCAAGCCGAAGATGCCGCCTTGCGGCACGCTGAAGCTGACATCCTGCAAGACTTGCAGGCCGCCGAAATGTTTGCTGACCTGGCTGAACTCAAGCATGCGGGCCTCCCGTGGATTTGCGACGCTGCCAGAAAGCGCGAATCCGGCGCGGGTCCCAGATGCCCTTGGGTAGATACAGGATCACCAGCACCAGGATCAAACCGTTGGCCGCCAGACGGAAATCCTTGAACTGGCGCAGAACTTCCGGCAACAGCGTCAGGATGGTCGCGCCGATGGTCGGGCCGATCAGGCTGCCGGTGCCGCCGAACACCGCCATGGTGAGGATATCGACCGCGTTTTCAAAGGCGTAGTTGCCGGGGCCGATGGTGAAGGTGTAATGCGCGTTGAGGCCGCCCGCCAAGCCAGCGATGGCCGCGCCGAGAGTGAAGGCCAGCAGCTTGTAAGCGGCGACGTTGATGCCCATCAGACGCGCCGCGACTTCATCTTCCTTGATCGCCTCGAAGGCGCGACCGATCTTCGAGCGGCGCAAGCGCGCCAGCAGGAACAGCGTCACCAGCAGCAGCAAGACGATGTGCCAAAATTCGGTTTTCAGCGGAATGCCGTTCAGACCCATCGGGCCGCCGGTGATGTCCATATTGAGTACGATCACGCGCACCACTTCGCCAAAGCCGAGCGTGGCCATTGCTAGGTACACGCCCGACAGCCGCAGCGTCGGGATGCCGATAATCAGCGCCACCAATGCCGGCAAGGCTGCGCCGACGGCCAGCGCCAGCGGAAACGGCAAGCCGGTTTGCATGCTGATGAGTGCTGCCGCGTAAGCGCCGATACCCATGAAGGCCGCGTTCGCCAGCGATAGCAAGCCGCAGGAAAGCGTCAGGTAGATCGACAGTGCTAGCATCGCGTTGACGCCGATGCCGTAGATCACCGTGTTGTACGTGGCCCAGAATCCATCCCACCATGCCATGACTCAGGCCTTTCTTTCGAGGATCTTGCCGAACATGCCGGACGGCCGCACCAGCAGGATCAGGAACAGCAAACCGAAAGCAACCGCGTCGCGCAAGTCGCTCGAAATGTAAGCCACGCTCAGCACTTCGGCGAAGCCGAGGAACAGCCCGCCGATCATCGCGCCGCGAATATCGCCCATGCCGCCGAGGATGATGACGGCGATGCCTTTATGCAGCATCGGTTGCCCCATGAAGGGCGAAATCGCGTTGAACGATAGACCGACCAGCACGCCGGCCGCACCACCCAGCGCGGCGGCGGCGAAAGAGGTGAGATAAAACAGGCCTTCGACATTGATGCCCAGCAGATGGGCGGCTTTGGGCGATTCGGCGATGGCGCGCAGAGCGCGACCCAGTTGCGTGCGGCGCATGACGATCAAGAGCGCGATCATCAGCAGAAAGGAAATCACGACGATGCCGATTTGCAGAACCGTGATGTGTAGGTTGCCCCAGTTCAGGCTGTCTTCGGGAATGGTGCCGAACGGGAAGCGCTTGTTTTCTGCGCCGAACAAACCCTGCGCCAAACTGGTCAGCATGATCGCCACGCCGATGGAGGCGATCATCGGTGACAGGTGCGGGGCATTGCGCGCGCGCAGCGGTTTCAGCACTAAGTAATCGACCGCCAGCCCGATGAGGCCGCTGATGAACATGGCTGCGAGCATGGCCAGCCAGAGCGGCGCGGCGAATTTATCCACCAGCAGCAGGGCGGCGTAACTGCCCAGCATGAAGATCGCGCCATGCGACAGGTTGATGACGCCCAGCACGCCGAAGATCAGCGTGAAGCCGAGCGCGAACAGCGCGTACACGCTGCCGAGCGACAAGGCGTTGATGAGTTGTTGTTCCAGCATGGTGTCGGCCTAGTGTAGGCTAATTGAACTTGAGGCATTCCCAGCCTTGCGCCGGAAATGCCTCAATCGGTACTGCCCAAAAAATGTGCAGCAGATTTATTTCAATACGACAAACTTGCCGCCCTTGGCGATATTGACCACGGCATCTTGTTGGGCATCGTAGCCGGCTTCCTTGCCTTCCTTCGGCGCGGCGCGGCGGAAGGTGAACTTGCCGGTGGCGCCGTCGATGCTGACCTTCGGCAGCGCGTCGCGCAATGCCAAACGATCTTTTTCGAGGTCGCCACTCAGCTTCACGTTTTTCAGGGCGGCGCTGACGATGTGCATCGCGTCATAGGCTTGAGCGGCGAACTGATCGGGATCGGCGTTGAACTTGGCCTTGTATGCCGCCATGAACGCTTTGTTGGCTGGCGCGCTGTTCTCCGGCGACCACGGGCTGCCCATCACGGTATTGTCGCCGGCATCCTTGGCGATCTCGAACAGTTTGGGCGAGTTCAAGCCATTGCCGCCGATGAAGGGCTGCTTCATGCCGAGTGCGCGGGTTTGCAGGATGATGTTGGCGGCTTCTTCAGCCAAGCAGGAGCAGACGATCGCATCAGGATTGCTGGCCTTGATCTTGGTCAGTTGTGCCTTGAAATCGACATCGCCCTTGGCGTAGGCTTCGGTGGTGGTGACGGGAATCTTCTGCTGTTCCAGCGTGGCTTTGAAAACGTCGTAGCCGTTTTTGGTAAAGGCGTCGTCATTGCCGTAGATGACCGCGACTTTCTTCAGCTTGAAATGTTTGACCGCAGCGCGAGTGGTGACCGGCAGCACGTCGGCTTCCATGACCGAGTTGCGGAAGGTGAAGGGGCCCATGTTGGTGATGCCTTCGGCGGTATTGCTGGTGCCGAACACCACGACCTTGGCAGCGTTGGCGACCGGATCGGCGGCGAAAGCGGAGTTGGAGAGAGTCGGGCCGAACACCATCAGCACCTTGTCCTGGAAAATCAGTTTTTTGAAGACGTTGATCGCTTCTTCCTTCTTGCCCTGCTCGTCTTCGGCGACCAGCGCGATCTTGTCGCCGTTGATGCCGCCTTTGGCGTTGATTTCATCGGCCGCTAGGGTGAAGCCGTTCTTGATGGCGATGCCGTATTTCGCGGCTGGACCGGTCAGCGCTTCGGCCATGCCAATCTTGATGTCGGCCGCGTATGCCGCGCTGCAAATGCCGGCACTCAACAGCAAAAGGGGGAGGGTCTTGAGCAAGGAAGGACGTTGCATTTTTATATTGTCTCCTGTGATGGATAGGGTGCGTGGGTTCGTACGTCGTAAGGTACCGGGACGCATGCCGCGTGGGCATGCGTCCAGTATAAGGGATATCAGGGATTTTCCGGCAATCCCGATTCTTGCAAAGACGTTATCGCTGCAGGCTTACGCCAGTTGCGCGCGCGCCCGCCGGATCGCTTCCCGCACCTGGTTCGGCGCGGTGCCGCCGATATGGTCGCGCGCGGCGACCGAGCCTTCCAGCGTCAGCACGGCGAACACGTCTTGTTCGATCAACGGCGAAAAAGCTTTCAGTTCAACTAGGCTCAGGTCGCTCAAGTCGCATTGTTTGCCGTCGCAGGCGCGCACTGCATGCGCTACCGCCTCATGCGCATCGCGGAAGGGCAGGCCTTTCTTGACCAGATAATCGGCGAGGTCGGTGGCGGTGGCGTAGCCTTGCAGGGCGGCGGCGCGCATCGCTTCCGGCTTGACCGTGATGCCGCGCGCCATATCGGCGAAGATGCGTAGCGTGTCGGTGAGGGTATCGACCGTGTCGAACAGCGGTTCTTTGTCTTCCTGGTTGTCCTTGTTGTAGGCCAGCGGCTGGCCTTTCATCAGGGTCAAGAGCGCGATCAGGTGGCCGTTGACGCGGCCGGTTTTGCCGCGTGCCAGTTCTGGCACGTCCGGGTTTTTCTTTTGCGGCATGATTGAGGAGCCGGTGCAGAAGCGGTCGGCGATGTCGATGAAGCCGACGCGCGGGCTCATCCAGATCACCAGTTCTTCCGACATGCGCGAGACATGCGTCATTACCAGCGCGGCGGCGGCGCAGAATTCGATGGCGAAGTCGCGGTCGGAAACGGCGTCGAGCGAATTGCGGCAGACTTCCTCGAAGCCGAGCAGCTTGGCCACTTGTTCGCGGTCGATCGGGAAAGTGGTGCCGGCCAGCGCGGCCGCGCCCAGCGGCAAGCGGTTGACGCGCTTGCGGCAATCGGCCATGCGTTCGGCATCGCGGCCGAACATCTCGACATAGGCCAGCATGTGGTGGCCGAAAGTCACCGGCTGCGCCACCTGCATGTGGGTGAAGCCGGGCAGGATGGTGTCGCTGTGCTGTTCGGCCAAGTCGAGCAGGGCCAGGCGCAGTTCGCGCAGCAGGGCGGCAATATCGTCGATGGCGGCGCGCATATAGAGGCGGATGTCGGTTGCTACCTGGTCGTTGCGCGAACGGCCGGTGTGCAGGCGTTTGCCGGCATCGCCGACCAGTTCGGTCAGGCGTTTTTCGATGTTGAGGTGTACGTCTTCCAGATCGAGCAGCCACTCGAACTGGCCAGCGTCGATTTCGCCGGCGATTTGCTGCATGCCACGCTGGATGTCAGCGAAATCCTGTTGGCTGATGATGCCGCGCGTCGCCAACATTTCGGCGTGAGCGAGTGAACCCTGGATGTCGAATTGCGCGAGACGCTTGTCGAAAAACACCGAAGCGGTGTAACGTTTGACTAGATCAGATACCGGTTCGGAAAAACGTGCCGACCAGGCTTCGCCTTTTTTGGAAAGTTGGGCTGTCATAAGATGCGGTAAAGCGGATGTATGTGGGATGAATTGTGCCGTTAGCGGCGCTCGACGATCGGAACCGGCTGCCGGTGCATGTCTGATCGTGATTATAGAACAAGCGTGCCTGCACGCGACAGAAGAAGCAGAACAAGCATGGCCAAGCCGCCCCCCGATTCGTCGCCGGAAATCGTCATTCCTGACTGCTGCAACATCGGCACGGTATTCCGCACCCTGATTGCGGTCAACGCCGCTTTTCTGGCCGGCATCCTGCTGCGTACCGGCGGCTGGCGCACCGGATTGCGGAGCTTTGTCGAATCGTCCACACTGATCGAGCTGGCCTGTTTGCTGTCGTTGATCGCCTTGTGCGCGTTGCGTCCTTATCTGCTTCGTCTAGCGCCGTGGATGCAGCGGCTGGCTTGCGTGTTGGTGCCGGCATGCGTGACTTGGCTGCTCATTCGCACGTTATCGGCTAATTTGTTGTTCGCGGAAAGTTTCGCCAACCTCCAGCCGGGCGAGGGTGCGCTGGTGGCCGCGCTGTTCGGCGCGGCGTTGCAGCATTACATGGAGTTGCGCACTAAAGCTTTTTCTCCGGTGCTGGCCGAGGCGCGTTTTCAGGCGCTGCAGGCGCGCATCCGGCCGCATTTCCTGTTCAACAGCCTCAACGCCGTGTTGTCGCTGATCCGCAGCGAGCCGAAACGCGCCGAGAACATGCTGGAAGACTTGGCCGAGTTGTTCCGCGTGCTGATGCGCGATGCGCGCGACATGACTACGCTGGAGAAGGAACTGCGCCTGTGCCGGCAATATCTGTCGATCGAAAGCGTGCGGTTGGGTGAGCGTTTGCAGGTGCAGTGGAATACCAGCGGTATTGACGAAGAAGCGATGCGCCGCGCGAAAATTCCTTCACTGCTGCTGCAGCCGCTGCTGGAAAACGCGGTGCATTACGGCGTCGAGCCGGCCAGCGCGCCGGCGCTGATCCAAGTCACCATCGCCCGTCAGCTCGACCGCATCGAAATCGAGATCATCAATCCGCGCCATGCGCATGCCGCCCCGTCCGACGGCAACCACATGGCCTTGACCAATATTCGCCAGCGCCTGACCCTGTTGTACGATGTCGAAGCACAATTGACGGCGGTGGCCGCACCCAGTGCCTTTGCCGTACGCTTGCATTTTCCCTATGTGAAAAGATGATTCCGAAATTATTCATCATCGACGACGAGGCGCCAGCACGGGCACGCATGAAGACGCTGCTGTCCGATATCACCGCTGAATGCCCGCACCAACTGGTGGGCGAGGCGGACAACGCGCAGGCGGCGCTGGACGGCATCGCCGCCGCCCGGCCCGATATCGTGCTGCTCGACGTGCAAATGCCGGGCATGACCGGCATCGAGCTGGCCGGTCATCTGGCGCGCCAGCCGCATGCGCCGGCGGTGGTGTTCGTCAGCGCCTACGATACCTATGCCCTGCAGGCGTTCGAGGTGCATGCGCTGGATTATCTGCTCAAACCCGTGCGCGCTGAACGTCTAGCCGCTGCCATTCATCGTGCCAGCGCACTGACGCAAGTACAGACGCAGCGCCAAGCGTTGGCCGCCGCAGCCGTGGAGATGCAAGCGAAACGGCAAAATTTTTCAGTGCAGGAGCGCGGCCGGGTGCTGCTGGTGCCGGTGGCCGAAGTGATGTATTTGAAGGCGGAAGCGAAGTACGTCACTCTGCGCACTGTCGCGCGTGAATACCTGATCGAGGAATCGCTTAGTTCCATCGAGGAAGAATTGGGCGGCGTGTTCTTGCGCGTGCATCGCAACGCGTTGGTGGCGCGCAATGCCATCGTCGGTGTCGAGCGCGGCGGACAGTGCGTGGATGCCGAGGCAGAACACGAAAAACCGCAGGAATCTTGGCAAGTCATCCTGCGCAATGTCGAAGAACGTTTGCCGATTTCGCGTCGTCAGTGGGCAGCAGTGAAGTCGCTGGTGAAGAGCGCCTGATAGCGTCTTACATTCTGCTCATGAAGTGGTGCGCCGCATCGACGTCTTCGTGGGCTTCCTGCTCTTGCTGGCGTTTTTTGTTACGGGCATCGATCTCGGCTTGGCTCGGTACTGCGGCGGCGGGTGCTGCCGGCGCAGGCGCAGCAGGAGCGACCGGCTTCGGTGCGACGGCTGGCTGCGCAGCCGCTTGCACTGCGGGTTTTGCCAGTGCTTCACCGCTGACGGCGACGTAACCCTCGTCCACTAAAGATTTCAGTTGTTGATCGAAATCGTCGCCACGGAGCATGCCGAACAAATCGTCGCGGCTACGTTTGCCATCGACGAAAATCAGAATTTGGCGCATGCGCTGATTGATGTTGCCGGCGCGCGATTTGATTTCTTCTTGGCCCTTGGCCGTCTTGCTGAATGTCTGACTCATCGTCTCCTCCGCCCGGTTTAATTTAACCGTGGTTTCTTCTTATTCTAATCCCTTAAAAATTCATTGTAGTCCTATTATTTCCAAGTTGGAATATTGATCTTATTGCAATGCAATTGCGGGCGCAGCCGGTGTCGCGCAACTTGGTTACGGGGGGGGGTGATGCAGTGCTGATGGCCGTTCTGTTTGTGATTGAAGTTTGAAAGTGCAAGCATGGTTTGCGGCTCTCGCAGGACTGTCGCATGAGCCGAGCGAAACGAGGGCGCATGATAAAATTCCTCGCTATTTCTCCTCTGGAAACTACTGAAAGTCCGCGTCTTGAATTCTTCCGCTCCCGCAAGATTGGTCATCGCTTCGCGCGAAAGTCGTCTGGCTATGTGGCAAGCCGAACACGCGCAGGCTAGATTGTCTGCGCTATACCCACAAAGCCGCATTGAAATACTGGGCATGACCACACGCGGCGACCAGATTCTCGACCGTAGCTTGTCCAAGGTCGGCGGCAAGGGCTTGTTCGTCAAGGAACTCGAAGTGGCGATGGCGGAAGGCCGCGCCGATTTGGCCGTGCATTCGCTGAAGGATGTACCGATGGATTTGCCGGAAGGCTTTGCGTTGGCGGCAGTGCTGGAACGCGAAGACCCGCGCGATGCCTTCGTCTCGAACCAGTACGCCACGCTCGACGCGCTGCCGCCCGGTGCAGTGGTCGGCACCAGCAGTCTGCGGCGTCAGGCATTGATTGCCGCGCGCTATCCGCATTTGCTCATCAAACCGCTGCGCGGCAATCTCGACACCCGGCTCGGCAAACTCGATCGTGGCGACTACGCCGCCATCATTCTGGCGGCGGCGGGACTGAAGCGGCTCGGCTTGCCGGAACGCATTCGTTTGTTGCTCGACCCCGAACAAAGCCTACCGGCACCGGGGCAGGGCGCGATGGCGATTGAAATTCCTTCCGGTCGGCCAGAGCTACTGGCTCTGCTGGCGCCACTCAATCATCAACCGACGGCGCAGGCCGTGCGCGCCGAACGCGCTGTATCTAAAACTTTCGGAGGCAGTTGCCAGATTCCGCTGGCTGCATTCGCCGCGTTTGATGCGGGCGAGTTGCATCTGCGGGCGATGGTTGCCACTCCTGACGGCAAACGCATTGCCCGCGCTGATGCGCGCGGTCCGGCCGATGCGCCGGAAGAGTTGGGGCGACGTGTTGCCGCTGCTCTGCGCGCGCAGGATGCCGATGCCATTCTCGCGGCCTGCGTCGTTGAGCCGCATGCCTGATCCGGTCGTCATCACCCGGCCACTGGCGCAGTCTGTGGTGCTGGCGCAGCGGGTCGCGGCGATGGGCCGCACGCCGATCATCTTTCCCTTGCTGGACATCCTGCCGCTGGCGGATACGGCTCCGCTGCACGCCGCCCTGCGCGATGTGCGGCGCTATGCGCTGGTGGCATTCGTCAGTCCGAACGCGATCGACGCCGCCTTTGCCTGCATCACGGCATGGCCGCGCGAGGTGGCGCTGGCTGTGGTCGGCGAAGGCAGCAGACAGGCGCTGGCCGCGCATGGTGTGACTGCAGACAATGCATGCATCTACCGCCCCCTTGACCCTGAGCGCACCGATTCGCAAACACTGTTGCAAGTGCTGGACGTCACGCTTTTGCGCGACCGCGATGTGTTGATCGTGCGTGCAGAAACGGGGCGCGAACTGCTGACGGACGCTTTACGCGCAGCAGGCGCACGGGTGACGCAAGTGGCGGCCTATCGGCGCGTTGCGCCGGTACTCGATGCCGCCCGTCGCGCGCAACTGGCGCAACTGATTGCGGATCGGCACGACTGGATCGTGACCAGTTCGGAAGCCTTGCGCAATTTGTTGCGCATGACCGAGCAGGTGGCTGGGGCGGATGGCGTCGCAAAAATGCAACAACAAAAACTGATCGTCCCCCATGCGCGTATCGCGGAAACAGCGCGCCTGCTGGGATTCCAGCACATTTTGCAAACCGCCTCAGGGGACGAAGCCCTGCTGGCCGCGTTACAATCGCGGGCATGAACGAACTACCGCCTCCCGCAAACAGCATCCCCGTATCCGCTTCTGCCGAGACGACGACTGCATCATCTGAATCGTCGCGCTTTGCCGTATCGCAGTGGCGCACTATCGTCTTGATCGTGCTGGCTTTGCTGCTGGCGGCGCAATGGTTGAATACGCGCAGCCAAATCCGCAGCTTACGCACGGAATTGGCGCAACGCCTGCAATCCGGCGATAACACCAATAGCGAAACCCGCATGTTGGCGAAAGCCGCGCAAGAGAGCAGCAAAGAATTGCAGGGCAAGATCAGCGTGCTGGAAAATCGCCAAGTCGAAGCGCAAAGCCAGCAACTGGCGCTGGAGCAGCTTTACCAAGAACTTTCGCGCAATCGTGACGATTGGGCGCTGGCCGAGATCGAGCAGGTGCTGTCCACCGCCAGCCAGCAATTGCAATTGGCCGGCAATGTGCCCGGCGCGCTGATCGCGCTGCAAAATGCCGACCGCAGCCTGTCGCGCTCCGACAAACCGCAATTCATCACCATCCGCCGCGCCATCGCGCGCGATCAAGAAAGACTCAAAGCATTGCCGCAACTGGACGTGAACGGCATTGCGGTGCGGCTCGACAGCGTGATCGGGCAGATCGATTCCATGCCGCTGCTGTCGGACGAAAAACCGGCGCAAGTCGCCGCCCAGCCGAAGAATGCGCGACCCGTCAAGACCGAACCCGGTGCGAAGAAGGCGCTGGAAGCGAGTTGGAGCGCCAGCCTGAAAGACAAATGGGATAGTTGGAGCAGCGAAATGGCGCAAGACTTGCGGCAGTTGGTTCGCGTGCGGCAAGTCGATACGCCGGAAGCGCTGCTGCTTTCGCCGACGCAAGCGTATTACGCGCGCGAAAATCTGAAGCTGCGTTTGTTGAACGCGCGTCTAGGGCTGCTTTCACGCAATGAATCTGCTTTTCGCAGCGATTTGATCGCTGCGCAAGACACCATCGCGCGCTATTTCGACACCCGTGCCAAGCAGACACAAACCGCGCAAACTTTGTTGAAGCAGGTGCAAAACAGCAATCTATCGATCGAATTGCCAACTCTGTCCGATAGCTTGAACGCCGTGCGCAACTATAAAGCCAAGCCATAATGCGATTCTTCCTCTGGCTGCTCACCATCTTCGCTGCCGCCATCGGTTTGGCGCTAGTGGCGCGTTTCAACCCAGGCAATGTCGTGTTCTTCTACCCGCCGAACCGGATCGACATGTCCTTGAATTTGTTCATCGTGCTGGTGGTCTTGTTGTTTGGCGCCTTGTATTTCATTTTGCAGGCGCTGGACGTTACTAGAAAAATGCCGGGTCGGGTTGCCGCTTATCGTCGCGAAAAGCGCGAGCGCGAAGGTAACCGCGCTTTTCGTGAAGCTTTCAAAGCTTTGCGCGAAGGCCGCTTCGGTCATGCCGAGAAAGCGGCAGGGCGCGCGGCGGAAGCCCCCGAGTATGCCGGCTTAGCCGCGCTCATCGGCGCACGCGCCGCGCACAGTCTGAGCCAGCCAGCGCGGCGCGATCAATGGCTAGCCAAAGCTAGTGAAGATCATGCATTGAAAATCGCACGTCTGATGACCACGCTGGAACTGATGGTCGATGAACACAATCACGATGGTGCGCATGAAGCGCTGACAGAACTCAACGTCAGCGGTACGCGCCACATCCACGCTCTGCGGCTGGCGCTGAAAGCGAATCAGCAGACACGCAACTGGCCGGAAGTGTTGCGATTGGTGCGCTCGCTCGATAAACGCAATGCGCTGCATCCGGCACTGTCGCGCCGCCTGCGCGAAATGGCTTATCAGGACATGCTGCTCAAACAGCCGCATGACAGCGAATCGATCCATCGTTTGTGGTACGGCATTCCGGCAGCAGATCGTCTGCAGCCTTTTGTTGCCGCGCACGGCGCTGGCGCATTCGGTTCGCATGGCTTGCACAAAGAAGCACGCACCATCGTCGAAAATGCGTTGGCGGTGGAATGGGATGAGCGCTTAGTGCGCGCCTATCGCTTGTCAGCCGCCGCCGAAGGGTCGCCGGAATTACTTGCACAGATCGAACGTTGCGAAGAATGGTTGCATAAGCGGCCGACCGATGCGGAGCTGGCATTGACGCTCGGTGCTTTGTGTCTCAAACAGAAACTGTGGGGGAAGGCGCAACGTCATCTGGAGCAAGCGCTGTCTGACACCGATGAACCGGCGGCGGTGCGCGAAGCGCATCTCAAGCTGGCGCAATTGCACGAGGCGCTGAATCAGCAGGAACAGGCGCATTCTCACTATCGTCAATGTGCCCTAGCCACCATGTTGTGAGCCGTCTGTTTGCGTCTGTTGTTCCCTCCGTATTTTTGTCGCATCGTCAAAGCCTCTGCTGAAAGCCGCTATAATTCGGGCTTGCCAAATTTCCCCATCAGTGAGAGCGCAATATGAGTTTGAACAACGTCCCCGCCGGCCGCGATGTGCCGAACGATTTCAATGTCATCATCGAAATCCCGATGAACGGCGATCCGGTCAAGTACGAGGTTGACAAAGAAACCGGTGCAATTTTCGTCGATCGTTTCATGGGCACCGCCATGCATTACCCCTGCAACTACGGCTATGTTCCCAACACCATTTCCGACGATGGCGATCCGGTCGATGTGCTGGTCATTACGCCGTTCCCGCTGATCCCCGGCGTGGTGGTGCGCTGCCGCCCGATCGGTGTGCTGAAGATGACCGACGAAGCTGGCGGTGATGCCAAAGTATTGGCGGTGCCGGTTGACAAGATCCTGCCGATCTATACCCACTGGCAAAAACCGGAAGACATGAACGAATTGCGCCTGCAGCAGATTCAGCATTTTTTCGAGCACTATAAAGATTTGGAAAAAGGCAAATGGGTCAAGATCGAAGGCTGGTTTGGCCCCGATGAGGCGAAAGCCGAGATCATGAGTGGTGTGGCCGCCTACAACAAATTGCCCAGTAAACCGAATTTCTGATCCGGGTTGCCCGTAAAAAAAGCGCACCACACGGTGCGCTTTTTTTGTTGCCGCGTTGCTGGTCAACATATGTTCACAATCTGCGTGTTGTTTCAACACCATTATTAAAGTAGATTAGCAAGGATCGATAGCCAGATCATTCCTAAAGGCCTAGCGGTGTCCAATTCATCAGAATCATCCAAATCCGCCGCGCCAGGACCCATGCCCGACAGCAACCAGCTCAAGGTCATCCGCGACGACTTGCTTGCCAGCATAGGGGAAGACGCCAATGTGCCCGCTCTGGGCGTAGCCGTGGCGAAGGTGGTGCAACTGGCTTCGTCGGATGACGAGGCGGTGCGTAATCTCGCTTATTTCATCATGTCCGATGTCGGGCTGGCGCAGAAAATCTTGCGCGTCGCCAATGCTGCCTGCTTCCGCACCAACACCGGTACGCCGGTCACCACGATTTCCAAAGCCATCTTCATGCTCGGTTTCGATACCGTGAAGACTTGCGCGCTCGGCATGCTCTTGGTGGACAAACTTTCCGGCAACCGCGCCGCCAGCGTGCGCGCCGAACTGACGCACGCACTGAGCGCCAGCATCTTCGGCCGCGAGTTGTCGCGTCGCGGGCAATACAAAGACGCCGAAGAAGCCGCCGTCGCCGCATTGTTCCGCAACATGGGCCGGGTGCTGTTGGCTTCGCATGGTCATGCACTCTACGAGCAGATCGACAACATGATTAGCGAAGGCGTGGCACCACACCAAGCGGTACTGCGCGTACTCGGCTGCAGCTTTGAAATGTTGGCGCAATCGGTGATGGCGGAATGGGAGATGCCTGAATCCATCGTCCAAGCGCAGCAGCCGCTGCCGGCTGGCACGCTACGCCCGCCACGCAACCGGCAGGAATGGGTGCAGCAAGTCGCTGCTTTCAGCTCGGCGGCGGCAGAACTCGTTGCGCAGGGCGGCGGTACGCCGGAAGCGCATGCCGCCTTGCTGACGCGTTTCGGCAAGGCGCTCGAAGTGGATCAGGATAGTCTGCAACAATGGATGGAAACCGTCACCGAAGAAGTCGATGTGGTGGCCGGGCAGGCCAAGCTGTTTCGTCCCGCTGCCAAGTCGGGGCAGAACAGTGCGCCGACGGTGCAGCGCTCTGGCGAACTGGCTGGCAAGGAGGATGCGCTGGCCGGGTTGCTGCTAGCGGATGAGGCGCAGGAAGCAGCGCAGATCGTTGAACGTCACCCCAGCGGTAAGCCGGTCAATGCGCGCGAGTTGCTGATGGCCGGCGTGCAGGATGCGATGGAAATGATGGCGTCTGGCCGTTGCAAACTCAATGATCTACTGATGTTGGCGCTGGAAACCTTGTATCGCGGCATGGGTTTTCGTTTCGCGACTGTGTGCCTGAAGGATGTCCGAACCAACCACTATCGTGCCCGTATCGCGCTCGGTGAAAACAACGCCGCGCGTCAGGCCGGCTTCGCGTTTCCGGTGAGCGATGCGCGCGATTTGTTTCAGTTGGCGATGAGTAATGATGCCGATTTGCTGATTTCGGATGCGAGCGAACCCAAGATCCGCGACCTGATTCCACTCTGGCACCGCGCCTTGTTGCCGGATGCGCGTAGCTTCATTGTGCTGCCGCTGGTGGTGCAAAAAAAGCCGTTGGGATTTTTCTATGCCGATCGCGCATTGCCGGCGCTGGAAGGTGTGCCATCCGATGAAACCGGCATGATTAAAATGCTGAAAGGGCAGGTGGTTGCGGCCTTGAATACGCCGCCGCGATGAGTGCAGCTAGTGTGGGTAATAACGCACAGCAGCGACAGTAAGCGTGGTGATGGTCAGTGCCCAGAACCAGAAGCGTCCAAAGAAACCGGCCTTGGCCGGTTTTTCTTTGTGTGAATTTTCTTCTTCGACTTCGGGTTTTTTTACCGATGGTTTTTTGCCCTTGGTCAGATAGCGCTTGAGATCGTGCACCATTTCTTGCGCGGTCTGGTAGCGCTTTTCGGGTTGCTTGTGCATCGCTTTCATGGCGATATAGGACAGGGCTTCCGGCACTTCCGAGTTCACTTCGTGCGGCGACGTTGGGTTTTGTACCGCGATCATGCGGAGCAATTTTTCGGTGTCGTCGGCCTGAAATGGCCGGCGTCCAGTCAGCATTTCATACATCACGGCGCCCAACGAATAGATATCGGAACGACCGTCGGCGGGTTCACCGCACGCCTGTTCCGGCGACATGTAGGTCGGCGTACCGAGCAGGTTATTGTGGAACAGAGTGTAGGGCGCATCATTGGTTTTCGCCAAAGCGTCGGCCACCCGGTTGGGTGCGCGGGCGATGCCGAAATCGACGATCTTCGGCTGGTTGTCGCCGGCCATGAAAATATTCGCCGGCTTGATGTCCCGGTGCACCACATTGTGTTTGTGGGCATAGTCGAGCGCGTCGGCCACCTTGCAGCAAATGGTGGCGATATCCTTGAACTCGAAGGGATGGTGACGCGCCAGCAGGCGGCTCAACTCGCGCCCCTGCAAATATTCCATCGCAATGTAGGTGGTGCCGCCTTCGTTGGAAGCGTCGAAGATCGTGATGATGTTCGGGTGCGACAGACGGCCGGCGGCGCGTGCTTCGTTGATGAACTGTTCTTCGTTCTTCTTGCGCTCGAAAGCCGACAGCTTGGGATTGAACGTTTTGACCGCCACGTGACGGTCGATCACCGGGTCGTGCGCCAAGTACACCGCGCCGATCGAACCCTGACCGAGTTCCTTCACCACGACAAAACGGCCGATGCGGCTGATGACCGGGGCGGCGGGTTTTTTCGATGATGCGTTCGCGGTGTGGAATGTCATTGTTACAACAGAATGCCTTGGAAGTCAGCAACTTACAAGCATTTTACAGTGCTCTATTTTTAACTTTACGTTTTTTGACAATCGGTATCAGGCTGATTTTTCCTTGAATGGGTTGCGTTCGTGCAATTCATCGATATAAGCAGCCATGCCGCCGGCTTCCCGCTGCAAATAGCGCTCGATGGCATCGGCGAATTCGGCATGCGCCAGCCAGTGCGCCGACCAAGTTTGCTGCGGCAGGAAGCCGCGCGCCATCTTGTGCTCGCCCTGCGCGCCGCCCTCGAACGAGCCGATCCCATTGCGGATGCAGAATTCCAGCGGCTGGTAATACGCGGTTTCAAAATGCAGGCAGGGCACTTGTTCCAGCGCGCCCCAGTAGCGGCCGTACAGTGTGTGGCGATCGTGGATCAGCAGCGAAGCGGCGATCGGCTTTTCATCACGCTCGGCGATCACCAGCAGGATGTGTTGCGGCATGGTCGCGCCGATGCGCTGGAAGAAATCCAGATTCAGGTAAGGCGTCGAACAATGCGCGGCATAGGTGCTGGCGTAGCACTGATTGAAGAAGCGCCAGTCGTCCGCGCTGGCCTGCGCGCCCGGCACATGGCGGAACGTCACGCCGGCTGCGCGCACCTTGCGCCGTTCGGCGCGGATGTTCTTGCTCTTCTTGCGTTCCAGCGTCGCCAGAAAATCCTCGAAATCGCCATAGCCGGCATTCTCCCAATGAAACTGCACCCCGGTGCGCAGCATGAAGCCGGCCTTCTGCAAGGCAGCGGCCTGCTCTTGCGGGGGAAACAGGATGTGGGTGGAAGACAGGCCGTTCGCTTCCTGCAACTGGCGCAGCGCATCGATCAAGGCGGTGCGCGCCGTCGCATCGCGCGCCAGCAAGCGGCTGCCGGTGACTGGCGTGAAGGGAATCGCCGCCAGCAGCTTGGGGTAATAGTCGAGGCCGTGGCGCTGGTAGGCGTCGGCCCAGGCCCAGTCGAACACGTATTCGCCGTAGGAATGGCTTTTGACATACAGCGGCAGCGCGGCGGCGAGTAGTGCGCCGTCCCACAGCGTCAGGTATTGCGGCTGCCAGCCGCTCGCCGCCGAGGCCGCGCCGCTTTCATGCAGCGCATGCAGGAAAGCGAAAGAGAGAAAAGGATTGGCGTCGGCTTGCAGACCGGCCAGCGCATCCCATGCGGGCTGGCCGACTTCCGACAGGGAAGAAATGATCCGCGTGCGATAATTCACTCTACATTCCGTCTTTCAAGAACTCGCATTTCGTCATGTCAGTCAACGTCGCCATTGCCCAGATCAACAGCACCGTCGGCGATTTCGCCGGCAACCAGTCCCGCATCGTCGCAGCCGTCCGTCGCGCCGCCGCGCAAGGCGCCGACATCGTCCTGACGCCGGAATTGTCGCTGGTCGGTTACCCGCCGGAAGACTTGCTGCTGCGCCAGTCATTTTACGCAAAATCGGATGCGGCGCTGACCGCGCTGGCGGCCGAACTGGCCGGCTTCAAGGATGTACATGTCGTAGTCGGTCATCCGTTGCAAAAAGACGGTGCGCGCTTCAACGCCGCTTCCGTCCTGCTCAACGGTCAAGTGCTGGCGAGCTATTGCAAGCATGCCTTGCCCAACGATACCGTGTTCGACGAAAAACGTTATTTTTCCGCCGGCGAGCAAGCCGTGGTGTTCAGCGTCAAGGGTGTGCAGTTCGGCATCAACATCTGCGAAGACACCTGGTGGCCGGCCGCGCCGGCGCAGGCGCGCGCCGCCGGTGCGCAAGTGCTGCTGGTACCGAACGCCTCGCCCTTCCATATGCGCAAGCAGCATCTGCGCCATGAAGTCATGCGCGCCAATGTCGCCGCGCAAGGCATGAGCTTGGTCTATGCCAATCTGGTCGGCGGGCAGGATGAACTGATCTTCGACGGCAATTCCTTCGCGATGAATGCGCAGGGCGACGTGTGCGCGCAACTGAAATGCCTCGAAGAAGATGTGCAACTGATCGCATTCGACGGCGCGGTGCCGAAGCAGCAAACGCTGCCGCAAGAGCCGTCGCTCGAAGCGCAGGTTTATCAGGCGCTGGTGCTGGGCGTGCGCGATTATCTCGGCAAGAACGGGTTTCCCGGTGCGATCATTGGTTTATCTGGCGGCGTCGATTCGGCGCTGACGCTGGCGATCGCGGTCGATGCGCTGGGCGCGGACAAGGTGCGCGCGGTGATGATGCCCTCGCCCTATACCGCCGACATTTCCTGGATCGATTCGCGCGAGATGGTCAAGCGCATCGGCGTGCGCTACGACGAAATTCCCATCGTCGATTGCTTCCATGCCTTCCGCAACACGCTGGCAGAAGAATTCAAGGGCTTGGCGGAAGACACCACCGAAGAAAACATCCAGGCCCGCATCCGCGGCACCATCCTGATGGCGCTGTCCAACAAACACGGTTCCATCGTGCTCACCACCGGCAACAAGAGCGAGATGGCGGTCGGTTACTGCACCCTGTACGGCGACATGGCCGGCGGCTTCGCCGTCATCAAGGACATCGCCAAGACCCTAGTCTATCGCCTGTGCGATTACCGCAATTCGCTGTCCGAGGTGATCCCGCAGCGCATCCTGACCCGCGCGCC
>JAFECY010000278.1 GCA_018241865.1 Pseudomonadota bacterium
ACGGCGGCTACAAATTCGAGCCGGTCAAAGATTTAACGCTCGACATCGGTGCCTTGTATTACTACTACCCAGGTGCGCAGTATGCCGGCACGTCCCAGAAGTACAACAACGGCGAGATTTATATCGGTGCATCGTACAAGTGGTTCAGCGCCAAGTACAGCTATGGCGTGACGGATTTCTTCGGTTTAAATACGGCTTCTGGCGGCGCTAATGGCAATTCCAAGGGCTCTGGCTACCTCGATCTCGGTGCGACTTTCGATATCGCCGACAAGACGCAGCTTGGCATTCACGTTGGCCATCAATGGGTTAGCAACTATGGCAATCTCAACTACACCGACTACAAGGTCGGCGTGACGCGCGATTTTGGCTTTGCCACGATCGGCCTCGCCGTGATTGGCACCAACGCGAATAGCGCGCTGTACACCGTGACAAATGCGTCCGGCAGCAGCAAAAATCTGGCGAATACCACTGCCGTGCTGTCGATTTCCAAAACTTTCTAATTACAACCCCAGTAAGAGGTTTATATGAAACTGATTACCGCCATTATCAAACCCTTCAAGCTCGACGAAGTGCGTGAAGCCCTATCGACCATCGGCGTGCAAGGCATCACCGTCACCGAGGTCAAAGGTTTCGGCCGGCAAAAAGGGCATACCGAGTTGTACCGCGGCGCTGAATACGTGGTCGATTTTCTGCCCAAAACCAAGATCGAAGCCGCAGTGGACGATGCCATCGTCGAGCGCGCCATCGAAGCCATCGAAACCGCGGCGCGCACCGGCAAGATCGGCGACGGCAAGATTTTCGTCTATGACTTGCAGCAAGTCGTGCGTATCCGCACCGGTGAAACCGGTAAAGAAGCACTCTAAGGAGAATCCCATGAAAAAACACTTTGCACGTTTCCTAGCGGCGACCTCGCTGCTGCTGGCAGTCGGTCTGGCGCCATCGGCATTCGCGGCTGATCCGACTGCGACGCCGGCGGCTGCTTCTGCACCGGCGGCCGCTACCGCTGCACCAGCAATGCCAGCGACCACTGCTGCCGCACCTGCCGCTTCCGCTCCTGTGGCGGCGGCTTCTGCCGCTGCGCTTGCGTCAGCCCCGGCCGCGGCTGCACCGGCTGCATCGGCACCCGCCGCCGTACCGGCTCCCGTTCCCAACAAAGGCGACGTGGCGTGGATGAGCGTTTCCACGCTGCTAGTGCTGATGATGGCCGTTCCCGGCTTGGCCTTGTTTTACGGTGGCCTGGTGCGCAGCAAGAACATGTTGTCGATCCTGATGCAGGTCTTCGTCGTGTTTTCACTGATCGCTTTGTTGTGGTGCATCTACGGCTACAGCTTGGCTTTCACCGAGGGGAATGCCTATATCGGCGGCTTCAGTCGTTTATTTTTGAAGGATACGTTTGATGCGGTCACCGGCAATTTTGCGACCGTCGGCACTTTCAGCAAGGGCGTGGTTTTGCCGGAACTGACGTTTGTCGCGTTCCAAGCCACTTTTGCCGCCATCACTTGCGCCCTGATCGTCGGCTCTTTTGCCGAGCGCATCAAATTTTCGGCCGTGTTGATGTTCGTGGTGATCTGGTTCACCTTCGCCTACCTGCCGATCGCCCACATGGTCTGGTTCTGGGCCGGCCCGGATGCCTACACATCGGCAGACGTGGTGGATAAGCTCAATTCGACGGCAGGTTTGATCTGGCAATGGGGCGCGCTGGACTTCGCCGGTGGCACCGTGGTGCACATCAATGCCGGTGTCGCCGGTCTGGTGGGCGCGTACGTGATCGGTAAACGGATCGGCTACGGCAAGGAATCGATGGCCCCGCATAGCTTGGTCATGACCATGATTGGCGCGTCGCTGCTGTGGGTGGGCTGGTTTGGTTTCAACGCCGGTTCGGCGCTGGAAGCCGGCAACTCTGCTGCGCTGGCTTTCATGAACACCTTCTCGGCGACTGCTGCTGCCGTGGTGTCGTGGACTTTTGCCGAATGGCTGCTCAAGGGTAAGCCGTCCATGTTGGGTGCGGCTTCCGGCGCGGTGGCTGGTCTGGTGGTCATCACCCCGGCTGCCGGCAACGTCGGTCTGATGGGCGCGATCATCCTCGGTTTGCTGGCTGGCGTGGTCTGCCTGTGGGGCGTCAATGGCCTGAAACGCCTGTTGGGTGTGGATGACTCGCTCGACGTGTTCGGCGTGCATGGCATTGGCGGCATCCTCGGCGCACTGCTAACCGGCGTGTTCAACTCGCCGTCACTGGGTGGTCCCGGTTACGTTTCCGACTGGGTGACCGGCGCTGTCATCAAGGCGGCGGACTATTCGATCACCAGCCAAGTCATCACCCAAGGCAAGGCGGTGTTGCTGACCGTTGTTTGGTCCGGCGTGGTGGCATTCATCGCCTACAAACTGGTTGATCTGGTGATCGGCCTGCGCGTCTCGGAAGAAGAAGAGCGCGAAGGTCTGGACATTTCCAGCCACGGCGAATCGGCTTATCACGCTTGATGTCGTAGCGATAAGTCACGCTTGCCCGCGTTGAGCGGGATGGAAAAGCGCTCCTTCGGGAGCGCTTTTTTATTGCGAAAAAGATCAGGGCTTATCAGGGCTTTAAAGTGCCGCTTTCGACCCCATGTACACCGTCACCTGTCCGCAAGGCGAGGATTCCCGCTAGAATCTGCTACACAAGCT
>JAFECY010000279.1 GCA_018241865.1 Pseudomonadota bacterium
ATTGAACGGCGCACCGCAATAACCGTTCCGCATGTTGGTGGCACAAACAAAAAGACCACGCTTTGTGGCGTGGTCTTTTTGTTTGCATGTAGCGGGATCAGTAGGAGCGGCGCGGCGCGTCGTAGCTGTTGCCGGGGAAGATGAAAGGCGTGGTGCGGCCGACCAAACTTTCGATCAGCATCAATTCTTGGTCAGTGTGATTCTTGAACCCGGCCGGTTGGATATTTTTACCGGCCTGACCACCCGTCGTGATGTAAAGTGGCCTGTCGTGATGGCTGGAGGCCACGGTTTCTTTGCTGGTTGGATCGCTGGCGGCGCTGACATCGGTCACACCATAGCAGGTACAGAAATAAGTCAATTCAGGGTCGGCTTCCATGTACCAGCCGGTGCCACGAATGCCGATGGTGGCAGTCGGCGTGCGCAAGGTGGTGGGCTGGTTGCGCGAGACTGACAGCACTTTGCCGGTCAATAAACGCAAGGCTGAAATAATCGCCGGCGCATCGTCTTTTTTACTGCCGGTGAGTTCGAGCCGACTTTCGCTGCGCAGAATCATCGCGTTGCCGCCGACTACGAATACAATTTCGCTATCCTTGCCAGTGACGATGGTGTCGGTTGGGTTGATGAAAGTTTCTAGCGTGGCGGTCTTGTTGTTGATGCTGACTTGGCCGGACAGGCGATAGATGGAGCGGCCTGGCGGCAGCTTGCCCGGTCTATCGCCCAGCAGGCTTTGCGCCAAGACGCTTCCGGGCGCGGTTGCTGAAAACAAGCCAGCCGTCAGACCTTGAATCAGCAGGCGTCGGCGCGGGTCGTCGGCATCCTTGAAAATATACATGGCATCAACCTTTCTGGGGACTGATGAAAACGGTTCATCCTAGCATAGCCGTCGATCGCGTAGTCATGTTACACCTCACCCCTCACCCCTCACCCCTCAAACCCTCCCCCCGCCCCCTTCTTCCGCACTCTTTTCCAATCAAACACCCGGCCATTCATCGCTACATGGACGCCGGCTGGCAGGGTTTGGGCGACGCCGATGGCGAAGCCGAGATTGAATAAGGCGTCGGAGCCGTCGATTTCGTAGGGGATCATCGCACCGGTCAGGACGATGGTTTGTTGTAGCTGCGCTTGGCCCAGTACTGCCGCTGTTTCGCGCAGGGTGTCGGTGCCGTGGATGATGACGATGGCATGTTCGGGCGCGGCGCGGCAGGCGGTCAGTACGCGCTGGCGGTCGGCATCCTGCATGTCGAGCGAATCGAGCGGCGGTAATACTTCCAGCGTTACCGGCAACGTCAGGCGCGCGCGCGCCAGTGCCTGTGGCAGATGGCTGTCGGCGAAACCCAGTGCGCCGGTGAGCGGATCGTAATGCTTGTCGAAGGTGCCGCCGGTGGCGAGGATGCGAAGCGTCATGGTCGGTCAGGGCGTGGTAAAGAAAAACAGCTTAGCAGCAAATCCGCCGCGCGGGCTGATGTCGCCGGCGGCAACAGCGCGGAACTTCGCGCTTGTTGCGCGCTCAGAACAAACTTGTGCGCGCCATCCCGGCGGGGCATGACGGACTAGGGCAAATCTACTATTGCCGCTACACTAAACTTGTCAATTTCAGGATGCACTTTCGATGAAGCCTGTCGCTCCCGGCACTGTCATTTTTCACCGCCATCGCGGCTATGGCGTAATCACCGCCGTCAATCTGTTGACTGGTTGGATCTCGGCGCGCTTTGGCAGCGAGGTACGTACGCTCGACCTCAATCTCGCCTCGGACGAGGTGCAGCACGCCGACGGCGAGGCGATCCTGTTTCGGCGCGCACCGCCAGCGCGGATGCCGCATGCGCGGCTGATGGGGATGGTGCGTGAATTGCATCGCGCTGGGTATCAGCGTCTGTATTTGTATAGCTGGCCCAAGCCTTCCGGTCTGCATTGGCGCTGGCATTTGTTTGCTGGGCAGCGCAACTGGATCGAACGGCCTTGGCGCGAGGGTTGGTACGGCTCAGGCTGCGACTACAACTGCAATCCAGTGATGGGTTGGGGCGATGCGCCGGGCGCATCGGCGGAGGAGTTGGCGCGCGCGCTGGCGAAATTCGATCCGCAGGGGTTGGCGCAAGCGCTCGGGCGCGACGAAGACCATACGATCTGGTTCGATAAGGTGTGTCAGGCGTTGTTGCCCGATCATGCCTACACGCTGGGATGGGACAGCCGCGACGGCCCACAGCCGCAGGTGCTGCCGGTCATCGCCGTGCGGCGCGGCGTGCCGGAATACAAGGGCCCGGCGCTGCCGTGGCCACCGGGTTGGGCGCGCATCTGGAGCGGCGCCAGTGGCGCTGCCCCCTTCAAAACAAATCTCGCTGCCGCCCCTTCCAGCGTCGTTCGTTGACGCTCGCCAGCGTCGTTTCGCGCGGTCCTGGTATCAGCGCGATGGCGTCGCCCGCTTGCAGACTGCCTGTTTCGATCACGCGTAAATAAAAACCGGTATGCCCGCTTTGCAGCATGTGTTTGACGGCATGCGCATAGCCCATTTTGGCATTGAATTTGTAGCAGGGCTGGCGCGGTTCGCTCACTTCTAACAATGTGCTGCCGATGCGCAGCCGGTCACCGATCCAGACATCAGATTCCAGCAGGCCGCTCAGTGTCAGGTTCTCGCCCATCGAGCCGGGTGGCAGGGTTTCTTCGCGCTTGAGCAGTTCGCGCCGACGCGCTTCCCAGAAAGCGTAATGCTCGGACGGATAGGCATAGACCGCTTTGTGCAATCCGCCATGCACAGTGAGATCAGCTTGCTCGTCGCCAGCCAAGCCGAGTTTGCCGACCGCGATTGACCCCGCGACAGGTTGTTTGTGGATGCCGGTGGCGATGCGGTGAGTGGTGCCGTGCTGCTCGATGAACAGCACGCCGACTGGAGCGACATTGACGCTGAGGATGTGCATGTGCGGTTTCGGTTGATATGGATGAACATTTTGCCTTCATGGGCATCCAACAGGAAGGGCTCGTGGCGATAACGGATGCGGTTCCGATTTTCGTTGAGTTGACATAAACCCATGATTTTTGGCAATAATTTCTGAGTTTTCGTAATGAAATGACGGTCACGGCAAAAAGCTGAATAGTTGACTACAAAATTCAACAATTATTACTACAATTTTGACATAAACCATTGAGGGTAGCGGGCTGCGGGAGTAAAATCCATCCCCTATTTTCCCCTATCTGCAATGGGGGAAGGCAAGTCCACACAAGCCCGACCGAGACAGGGCACACGGCCGCCGATCCGGCCGTTTCGACAAGACCGCCGTTCACCAGTTTGCTAGCGATGATCCGCTGGCCTCATCTGACGACGATCCTGCCGTGCCGGGCAAGACAGGTTTCTTTATTGGCATTGGAGGTAGTTTTTATGAATCAACCCGTCATGGGTGGCGTTGCAGCAGTGAACGCCCCAGCATTCGTCAAGCAGCAGAAACTGATTAACTGGGTAGCGGAAGTTGCTGCCCTCACCAAGCCGGATCGCATCTACTGGTGCGATGGTTCGGAAGAAGAATACAACACCTTGTGCGCCCAGATGGTCGCCGCCGGCACCATGAAAAAGCTGAACGAAGCCAAGCGCCCGAACAGCTACTTGGCTTGCTCCGACCCGTCGGACGTAGCGCGCGTCGAAGACCGCACTTTCATTTGCTCGGCCAAAAAAGAAGACGCCGGCCCGACCAATAACTGGATGGCGCCAGCCGAAATGCGCGCCACCCTGAACGGTCTGTTTGATGGCAGCATGAAGGGCCGCACCATGTACGTGGTGCCGTTTTCGATGGGTCCGCTCGGTTCGCCGATCGCCCACATCGGCATCGAACTGTCCGACTCGCCCTACGTCGCCGTCAACATGCGCATCATGACCCGTATGGGCAAGGCTGTGTATGACGTGCTCGGCACCGATGGCGAATTCGTTCCCGCCATCCATACCGTTGGCGCGCCGCTGGCTGCCGGTCAAAAAGATGTGGCTTGGCCGTGCAATCCGACCAAATACATCGTTCACTACCCGGAAACCCGCGAAATCTGGTCCTACGGCTCCGGTTACGGTGGCAACGCCTTGCTGGGCAAGAAGTGCTTCGCGCTGCGGATCGCTTCGACCATGGGGCGTGATGAGGGTTGGTTGGCCGAGCACATGCTGGTTCTCGGTGTCGAATCGCCGGAAGGCAAGAAGCATTACGTCGCTGCCGCTTTCCCGTCGGCTTGCGGCAAGACCAACTTCGCCATGCTGATTCCGCCGAAAGCATTCAACGGCTGGAAAGTCACCACCATCGGCGACGACATCGCTTGGATCAAACCCGGCAAGGATGGCCGCCTGTACGCGATCAACCCGGAAGCCGGTTACTTCGGCGTGGCGCCGGGCACCAATACCGCGACCAATTCCAACTGCATGGCCTCGCTGACTGCGAATACCATCTTCACCAACGTCGCGTTGACTGATGAAGGCGATGTCTGGTGGGAAGGCATGACCAAGGAAGCGCCGGCGCACGCCATCGACTGGCAAGGTAAGGAATGGACGCCGCAGATCGGCAAAGAAACCGGCCGCAAAGCAGCGCACCCGAACGCCCGCTTCACCGTCGCCGCAACCCAGAACCCAGTGATCGACCCGGCTTGGGACGATCCGGCTGGTGTGCCCATCGATGCGTTCATCTTCGGCGGTCGTCGTTCGACCACCGTGCCGCTGGTGACGGAAGCCCGCAACTGGGTCGAAGGCGTTTATATGGCTGCGACCATGGGTTCGGAAACCACCGCCGCCGCCGCTGGTCAGCAAGGCGTGGTACGTCGCGATCCGTTCGCGATGCTGCCGTTCATGGGCTACAACATGAGCGACTACTTCCAGCACTGGCTCAACCTCGGCAAGAAAATCGCAGCCTCTGGTGCCAAGCTACCGAACATTTACTGCGTCAACTGGTTCCGCACCGATGAGAACGGCAAGTTCGTCTGGCCCGGTTTCGGCGACAACATGCGCGTGCTGAAGTGGATGCTCGATCGTATCGAAGGCAAGGCCGGCGGCGTCGAAAACATTTTCGGCGTTACGCCGCAGTACGGCGACCTGAAGTGGGACGGCATCGACTTCACCCAAGCGCAGTTCAACACCATCACCTCGATTGACAAGGCTGCATGGGAAGCCGAACTGAAGCTGCATGCCGAACTGTTCGACAAGCTGAAGTACCACTTGCCGAAAGAACTGGAAGACACCAAGGCGCAATTGGAACAGCGTTTAGCGGCTTGATGCGGTAGTTCACCAGTAGGAAAAAAAGCGCGGCAGGGAAACCTAGCCGCGCTTTTTTGTTTGGCGCAGATTGTCCCGCGCAGTAATGTATTCAGTGCAGCCCTAATAATGCGGCGGCTTTTCGTTGCCCGATCCAGCGCTGGCCGCATCGCGCAGCGCACCCACATGTCGCGCCAGCGCAGTACACAGCGTTTCTAATTCATCGATTTTCTGCTGCTGGCGATAGATAGTCTGATTCAATGCATCAACCAAGTCTTCTTGGCGGGTGAGCTTGATCTCGATGTCGATGAAGCGTTCTTCGGTCTGCATGCGGGTCTCTTTTCGATCTGGGTGAGCGTGCCGAAGTTCATGCGGCTTTTTTGCGGCGTTCCCGCGATTTGCTTGCGGCGATCAGTTTGGTATGGGCGATATCTCTGCTATGTAAATCGCCTTGAAGCAAGCGCTTAGCAATGTTGTCCGCGACTAGCGTGTAACGTCGCCGCTCTGTGCGCATATTCGCTACGCGCCAGCCTTTGTCGAGCAGCCAGTCCCATTGTTCTTCGGTGATAGGGTGGCGTAAAAAAATGCGCAAGCGTCCGCGCACGATATGGCTGCCAACTTGTGGTCTCGGGCCAGCCGGCGTGATGCGGCGTGTTTTTCGGATGCCTAGCCAAGTGCGAAATAAATCTTTGAGTCGTCTCATAAATTCTGGATATTGTTGTTACCGTCCGTGCCGCTACTGCTTTGCATCAGGGTGCCGCATCCGGTAGGGTTTCTTCGACTTGCACGACCCGGTTGCCGCCCTGCTGCGAAGCTTGTTCCATAGCGGTGGCGGCGCGGTGGGTGATGCGCTGAACCGTGTCGCCGAAAGCATTGGTGGTCAGTCCGGCGGAAAAACTCAGTGCCGAGCCGTGGCGGCAGGCGGCAATGCCGTCTGTGAGGCGGCGCAAGGCAATCGCCCCTTGATCGAGCCAAGTGGCCGGTAGCAGGATGCCGAAATTCGCGCCGCCGAAATGGCCGACTCGGTCGAGCGTGCGTAGGATGCGCAGCATGGTTTCCGAGGCGGTTTTGAGCGCTGTCTCACCGGCAGGAATGCCCTCGCGCTCCAGCAATCCTTGGAAATCATCGAGTCGAATGACGGCGACGCAGAAGGGATGGCCGGTGCGTTGCGAGCGTTGCAGTTCGGTGTGCAGCAATTCTTCCCAACCGTGTCGGTTCAGGGTGCCGGTCATGTCATCGTTGCGCACCAGATCGGCAATTTGCGAAAGCAGGGTCAGGATTTCCTTGTCCTTTTCCTCCAGTTGGTGGCGCAGCGTCTCGCAATTGCTGCACGAATCAGTCTGGTTGGTCATGCGTCTTCTCCTACCTGTCGGGCTATATATGATAGGGCAACGATAGCATAAGCAAAAGCCGGCTTGGAAGCCGGCGCAACGCCTTCCTTGGCGTGTTTGGAAATCGCGCTACACTACAGCCATGCGATCTACCCAAGCCAGCGCCGCCGTCACCCGGCTCAATGCCCGCGACCCGGCGCACCGATACTCGATGGCCATCACGGCCAAGGGATGGTTTTATTTGTTGCGCGCCGTCGAGGGTGCGCCTGCTGAAAAAATCAGCGGCGAATTACCACTGGAAGAATTTGTCGCCTTCGCCAATCAGATCGGACCGAAAAAAAAACGCAAGCTGAGCAAGCTGGATATCGCGTTTGAATCTCAGTTAGAGGCAAAGCGCAAAGCGCCGAGTTGAACCTAGTATTTGCGCTTCACTTCGTCGCCGCGCCGTTCTTGCGGCGCAGGATTTCGGCACGCATTTCCTGAAATTGCTCACGCACTTCGCTGGCGATGAAACCAGTGCCGACTACCGGCGGCACCCACACCGTCGGCACCGATTCGCCGTGATAGGTGACGCGTGTGCCGCCATTTTCTGGACTGATGAGCGTCACGCCGTCAAATTTCTTCATGTTGCCGCTGATGAGATGGGTGTGGATTGCGCGAGGCGGTGTGAGCGTGATTTCGCGCACCGACTCAAAATCGAAGCTGAGCACGCCGCGCGCAGCCTTACCCTTTTGTTCGATCTGTAACACGTTGCCATTGCGGCTCAGCACCTTGCTGCTGGCTAAGTTGGAAACGAAGCTAGCCATGCGGTCGAAATCGGTCAGCACTGCCCAAGCTTCTTGTGGTGTTGCCGCCACGCTGAAACCGACGTCAACGACGATCACCTCGCCATTTTTTTTCACTTGCACGGTGACGTCGTTGTCGGTTGCATTGTCGGGCGACGATTGCGCCGCCACTGTAGCGGCACTGCATAACAAGGCAAGCGTCAGCATGAATGACGCCCAGCGAGTGGCAAACAAGTCTTGCATGGCGTGGTTTCTTTTGCGAAAGTCGAAGGTATTCACGACTTAACGCAACACACGGCAGAAGGATGACCGGGTTTGCAGTAACATGCTGCGGCGAGATGTTGCGTCGAGGAACTTGTCCGTTGGCGGGCAGTCTTAGTTTCAGAAAGATAACAATGATGGAGACGCGATCATGAAAAATATAGTCATTCTGCCGGTTTGCGCGGCGCTGCTGAGTGCCTGCTCCATGAACATAGGGAACATTTTCGGCGGCCCACCCGGTCGAGTCGGCGATGCCTCCTCCACCGGCGAAATGGGTGTGTATAAAACCGCATTGGCGCAACGCATCGCCAGCGCCAATGCGCGGCAACTCAACCCAGAACGTCCGCAGGCTTTGTTGCGTGCGGTGATCGTGCTGCGTTATCAGGTCGATGGCGACGGTAATTTGCTGCGTGCCGAAATCGCCCGCAGCAACGGCGACCGCGCCGCCGAATCCATCGCCATGAATAGCTTATACAACAGTCAGCCTTTCCCGCGCCCCTCTGCGGGATTGATGCGCTATGGACGCGTTGAACTCAGCGAAACATGGCTGTTTAACGACGACGGTCGTTTTCAGTTGCGCAGCATCGCCCAGTCGCAGTTGAGCGAATAGCCGGCTTGACGCCGCCAGCACCTTCCCGCACAGTGCCGACTCCCTTGGTCATGGAGGTGCGATGAGTGCGGGCTGGCTATTCAACACGGTGGCGGGTTCCTTGCTGCTGCCGCCTTTCTCCTTCGTCTGCTTGTGTGCGCTCGGCCTCTTGCTCCGGCGTAAATGGCCGCGTACAGGGATGACGTTGGCGTGGCTGTCCTTGGCGCTGCTGACCTTGTTCAGCACCCGTCCCGGCGCGATGCTGGTGGCGCGACCGTTAGAAGCCATGCATGCGCCGCTACTGGTTCCCGAACACGCCGGCGCGCAGGCGATTGTGGTGCTGGGCGGTGGCCGTCAGGCCAATGCGCCCGAATACGGCGGTGGCGACGAACCCAATTTGCGTTCGCTGGCGCGGGTGCGCTACGGCGCTCGCTTGCAGCGCGTTACCGGCTTGCCTATCCTCGTGAGCGGCGGTGCCCCGGAAGGCGCGGCGCGCTCGGAAGCGGCATTGATGGCAAGCGTCTTGAAGACGGAATTCGGCGTGCCGGTGCGCTGGGTCGAAGGCGCATCCGATAATACCGCGCAAAACGCCTACTATTCCGCGACGCTGTTGCGGCAAGCCGGCATCAGGCGCATCATTCTGGTGACCGATGCCATGCACATGGCGCGTGCCTACCGATCTTTTACGGCGCAGGGACTCGATGTTGTGCCTGCTCCAACCATGTTCTACAGTCAGGAACGCGGCAACGCCGCCGATTGGCTGCCGGCGGCGCGCTGGCTGCATGTGAGCGACTACGCCCTGCACGAATGGCTGGGCCGACTCTGGTATGCGCTGCGGTAGTTGCCGCTGGCAAGCCGGCTCGGTATGATGGAAAACCCTTACCTCCTAGGAGAATGACCATGACCGCAACGAATTCAAACGCCAACACGAATACGTTCAAAACCGTGCGCAGCGACTTCAAGACCCTGATGCACGATGCCCAGCAAATGCTGCGCGAAGCCACCGCCAGCACCGGCGAGCGCGCCGAGGAATTGCGCGTCAAAGGCATGGCGCTGCTCGATAGCGCCATGCACAAGGCGCAAGAAGTGCAAGCCGCCGCCATTCAGTCAGGCAAAGAAGTAGCCGAAACCACCGATACCTTCGTCCGTGAAAACCCTTGGAAAGCCGTGGCAATCTCGGCCGGCGTCGGCCTCGTCATCGGTGTGTTGATCGCGCGTCGCTAACCGATGGAACAAACCCCGCAGGAACCGGCGCAGGAACGCACCAGCTTGATCGCCGGCATCAGCGCGCTGGTGCGCAATGCACTCGGCCTGTCGCTGTGTCGGCTAGAACTGGCCGCACTGGAACTCGCCGAAGTGCGCGCGGCGCTGTTGAAGCTGGCGCTGGTGTTCGCTATCGGCGTGGTGACGGCTTGGTTTGCGCTGGCCGGTTGGTCGGCGCTGCTGGTGGTGCTGACCTGGGACAGCTTGGGCTGGAAAATTATCGCCATCCTAGCGGCGCTATTCACCCTCGCCGCCACTGCCGCCATCTGGTATGTGAGGGCGATGCTGGCGCAGGGTAAGTTGTCGCTGCCGTCCACGATGGAAGAATTGCGCAATGATCGTTTGTCCCTGACGCAACCGGAGGACGCATGAGCGCACGCATGATACTCAGCGTCGCCGAGCGCAAAAAGCAATTGATCGCTGAGGGGCAGATGTATCGCTACGGCATCGCCGATGCGCGCGAGGAAATCTCCGCCAGTTTGCAAGCGGACACTTTGGCGCGCAAAGCTTTGCGCGGCGTCGCGGTCGGCGCGGCCAGCATGCTGGCGCGTAAGGCGGGCGGTGGCGGTTTGAGCGCCATGCTGCCGTTGGCGCTCAGCGGCATCGGCGCGTTGCTCAAGCGCGGTAAATCCGACTCCGCCACCACGACATCACACGGGCATCCGGTGCGTAAGCTCCTGATTGCTGGCGCAATCGGCGCGGTGGGCGCTTACCTTGCTCGGCGCAAGATGCGTCAAAGCGACGATGCCGATGAAGGTGAGCAGAAGGAGTGATCGTTACTTGCCAGATTCACAGACGCAAAAAAGCCGACCAAGTGGTCGGCTTTTTTGTGGGTGATGGCCTGCCTAGCTGATGGATTACTTCGCAGCCGGGGCGGATGCAGCCGACGCAGCAGCGGAAGCGGCGGCCGGCGCAGCCTTCACTTCCGGTTCCTTGAACTTGCCGCCGGATTGGTTGGTCATGTACACCACGGCGCGGGCGACTTCGACATCGTCTAGGTCCGGGTTGCCGCCCTTGGCCGGCATCGCGCGCAAACCATGCAGCGCATGATCGAGCACCTTGTCGTAGCCTTGCGCGATGCGCGGACCCCAAGCGCCCGCATCGCCAACTTTGGGCGCGCCGGCGGCGCCGCTTGCGTGACAGGCGGCGCAAGTCGTTTTGAACACGGCATCGCCCGCTTGCAGAACTTTGGGCGCATTCACGTCTTTAAAGGTAAAGCCCTCGTCGGCCACCGGCCGGATGCGCGCCTCGGTCGCGGCGGCGATCTCATCTTTGGTCAAACCTTCGCCTTCGTGCTTGCCGCTGGCGACGAATTGCGCCAGCAAAATAATGCAGATGATGGGTACTAAAAAACCAGCGACCACGGCAACGATGAGTTGCTTGGGGGTCTTGATTGCGGATTCGTGTTCGTTATGTGCGTCGCTCATTATTTCCTCGATACGATTTTTCAAAGCGGGAGGCATTGCCTGCATGCCAAGGCGCAACAAGTCGCCAAACCCTTGATTATAGACGTAACGCCGCCGATTGGGAACGTATAGCCGGTGCTTTGCATGGACGGCAACACAGAAAACCGGTATCCTGCAGGCCTCTTCTGCATTCCCCAACGCGGCTGTAGCTCAGTGGATAGAGTATTGGCCTCCGAAGCCAAGGGTCGTGGGTTCGATCCCCGCCAGCCGCGCCAGCATTTCTCCGCATTCGTCCAAGCAATCATCTTCCTCGGTGCTTGAATTTTGCCGTCTCGCCGTTATCTACTGCGATACAATGGCAATACTGTTTTGGGGGCGACCTGGTTTCGACAGGGGTTGCAAAGCAGCGCAGGGCATACCGAGGGCTGGTCACCTCGTAAATCCAACCGGAAAAGTAATAACTGCTAACGATAACTCGTACGCACTGGCCGCTTAATCGCGGTTAGCTCCACAACGCTTCTTCCCTGGGGCGGGCCGTTAAAAGCTGTGGAGTCATTTACAGGGAATCGCTTTTGGTCGGGTCACTTGATCGAAAGTTAAACAATAGGTGACTCGCCCGACCGCAGCGTGCGCGTCCGCGTCGTTCGGGTCAAATCAAATGGCAGCGCTAAGTATGTAGAACTGTCTGTAGAGTGCTTCTGGACGCGGGTTCGATTCCCGCCGCCTCCACCATCACAAACAACCGTAGACAATTAAATACGGTTTGAAATCAACGCCTTACGAGATTGCATCTTGTAAGGCGTTGTCTATTGTGGTCTGGAGAATGCCCCAAATTTGCCCCAAAATGCCCCAGATTTGCCCCAAATTTTAGGCTTAACGTACGAACCGCAAGGATCGCTTTTGCTCGTTTACGTTACAGGCGTTCCAGGCCACCCAAATCGAGCGCTTCAATTTCAGCAAGAATCACACGCTGCCTGGTGCAGAACTGTTGAATTTCACCCAAATTTGACCCGGGGTTTTCATCGAAATTTGACCCACCCTGTTGGTGCGTAGATTACACCGTCTCTGTGGATAAGTCTTCGGGTTTGGCCGTCGTTACTCCTTTCCTTG
>JAFECY010000027.1 GCA_018241865.1 Pseudomonadota bacterium
AAAAACCGACATGGGTTGTGCCATCGACGTGCAGCACCGGGCGCTTGATGACAGAGGGTGATTCCTGCATCAGTACGGCGGCGCTGGCAGCGTCGGTGATGGCGGCTTTGCGACTGTCATCCAAGCCGCGCCAAGTCGTGCCTTTGCGATTGAGCAGCACTTCCCAATCGACATCTTGCAACCAAGTTTTGAGCAAATCCGGGGCGACGCCGCTTTTTTTAAAATCGTGGAAATCGTAATCCACGGCATGGTCGTTTAACCAAGCGCGCGCCTTCTTGACCTGGTCGCAGTTGGGGATGCCGTATAAGGTGTTGGCCATCAGACGTTGAGATTGAACTCGGTAAATGTCGCGCCATCCTGCGGCACTTCTTCCTTCTGGATGCTCTTGTCGGCGGCTTCATTGTTGAGCAGCCAGTACAAGTTGGATGCGGAGTCGGCGTAGGCGAGCGCGTCTTCCTGTGTGACGAGGCCGTCCTTGATGAGTTGCAGCAGTGCCTGCTCGAAGGTTTGCGAACCGGGCGACATGCTTTTTTCGATCGCTTCCTTAATTTGGCCGATTTCGCCTTCCTCGATCAACTCGGCGATGTGGCGCGTGTTGAGCAGCACTTCCACGGCTGGCACGCGCTTGCCGTCGGTCGATGGCACCAAGCGTTGCGACACGACGGCCAGCACCGCGCTCGACAAATCTTGCAGCATGGCGCTGCGTGTTTCCAGCGGGTAGAAGCCGATCACGCGATTTAGTGCGCGGTAGCTGTTGTTGGCGTGCAGAGTGGCAACCACCAAGTGACCGGATTGTGCGTAGGCTAGCGCGGCCGACATGGTTTCTTTATCGCGGATCTCGCCGATCAGAATCACGTCGGGCGCTTGGCGCAGCGCGTTTTTCAGCGCCAGTTGCAAATTGTTGGAATCGACGCCGATCTCGCGCTGGTTGACGATTGATTTCTTGTTTTTGAACAGAAATTCGATCGGGTCTTCCAGCGTGAGGATGTGGCCGGCCATTTCTTCGTTGCGATGATCGAGCATCGAGGCGATGGTGGTGGATTTGCCGGAGCCGGTCGCACCGACCACCATAATCAGACCGCGTTTTTGCTTGATGAGATCGAGCAGCGTCGATGGTAGATGCAGCTCTGAAATATTCGGGATATTGCTGGGAATGTAGCGTAGCACGGCAGAAATCGAGCCGCGCTGGCGGAAGGCCGATAGGCGGAAGCTGCCGACGCCGGGCACCGGAATGCCGATGTTCAGCTCGTTGTTTTTGTCGAGTTCGTCGAGCAAGGCGGAAGGCACGACTTCAGCGAGCAAGGACATGATCGCGCCGTTGTCGATCTTCTGTTGATTGATCGGGATCAGCGCACCGTTGATTTTCAACTGGATCGGTGAATTCACCGCCAGGAACATGTCGGAGGCGTTTTTTTCATACATCAATTGAAACAAGCGATCCATTGCCATGATGCTCTCCAGTCTGGTCTATGGAAATGGCATGCCATTTCCATCTTGAAGTTCCCCTCGCCCTTTCAGGGAGAGGGGCTAGGGGTGAGGGTAAAAACGCAAAATTCCTGTTAAGGCTTTCCGGCCAGCGCTTAGTCACGCAGCAATTCGTTGATGCCGGTCTTCGAACGGGTCTTGGCATCGACCGTCTTGATGATGACGGCACAATACAGGCTGTACTTGCCATTATCTTTCGGCAGATTGCCCGACACCACCACCGAGCCGGCCGGGATGCGGCCGTAGCTTATTTCTCCGGTGGCGCGGTTGTAGATCGGGGTCGATTGGCCAATGTATACGCCCATCGAGATTACGGAATTTTCTTCGACGATCACGCCTTCGACCACTTCGGAACGCGCGCCGACGAAGCAGTTGTCTTCGATGATGGTCGGGTTGGCCTGCATCGGCTCCAGCACGCCGCCGATGCCGACGCCGCCGGAGAGGTGCACGTTCTTGCCGATCTGGGCGCAGGAGCCGACGGTGGCCCAAGTATCGACCATCGTGCCTTCATCGACATACGCGCCGATGTTGACGTAGGACGGCATCAGCACCACGTTCTTGCCGATGAAGCTGCCGCGACGGGCAACTGCCGGCGGCACCACGCGGAAACCGCCCTTGGCGAAATCCTCGGTGCTGTAGTTGGCGAACTTGGTCGGCACCTTGTCGTAGAACTGCAGGTTGGCTCCGGCCGGCATCGGCAAATTGTCTTCGAGACGGAACGACAACAGCACGGCTTTCTTGATCCACTGGTTGACCACCCAGTTGCCGCTGTCTTTCTGCGCCACGCGCAGCGCGCCGCTGTCGAGCTGGGACAGCACATGGGCGACGGCGTCGCGCACGTCGGCGGGAGCGGATTTGGGCGAAAATTCGGCGCGGTTTTCCCAGGCCTGGTCGATGAGTTGTTGCAGTTGTTGGGTCATGGTGAGTGCGATTGACGAGAAAATTATTGTGCTGCGAGAGATTTGGTAAATGCGACGATGCGGCGCGCCGCTTCCAGGCATTCATCCGTTTCGGCGACCAGCGCCATGCGGATACGGTTCTGGCCGGGGTTGCTGCCGTGCGCGTCGCGGGCGAGATAGCTGCCCGGCAATACCGTCACATTATATTCGGCATACAGGCGCTTGGCGTACTCGGTATCGGAAATCGCTGCTAGTTTGTCCACCTTCGCCCACAGGTAGAAACCGGCATCCGGCAAAGCGACATCCAGCACCTCGGCCAGCATCGGCGTGATTTTGCTGAATTTGTCGATGTACTTGGCGCGGTTGTCCTGTACATGGGCTTCGTCGTTCCAGGCGGCGATCGAGGCTTGCTGGATGGATGGACTCATCGCGCTGCCGTGATAGGTGCGGTAGAGCAGGAATTTCTTCATCACCTCGGCGTCGCCCGCCACCATGCCGGAACGCAGGCCGGGCACGTTGGAGCGCTTGGACAGCGA
>JAFECY010000280.1 GCA_018241865.1 Pseudomonadota bacterium
AGGGGAGGGAACAAAACCTGTTCGCCGTGTCGCCGTGGTTAAAGATTACGCATTGATTGTAATCCTTCCATTTTGTTCCCGGCTCAAGTCTTCTTGCGCGACAGCAGATAAATCCCCAACAAGACCAGCGCCGTGCCAGCAAGCTGGATCGCGGTGATCGGCTCGCCCAAAATCAGGGCGGCAAGAAACAAGGTCGATACCGGGCCGATCATGCCGGCTTGCGAAGCGCTGGCTGCGCCTATCCGCGCGACGCCCCACATGGTCAGGAACACCGGCAACGCCGTGCAAAACGCCGCATTGATAAGCGACAGGCCATACACCGCCAGCGGCTGCACCAGCATGGCGACCGGACGCAGCAGAAAGAATTGGCCGATGCAGGCCACGCTGGAGACGCACATCGCATACGCCACTAATCGCAGCGTGCCGACTTTTTTGACCATCTCACCCGACATCAGCAGATACAGCGCATACGAGATCGCGCTGCCCAGCACCAGCGCGCCGCCCAGCCAGATATTGCTGCCGCCGTGGCGCACGTCGTGGAGGAAGACCAGCACCATGCCAAGATAAGAAGTCGCCAGCGCCGCCCATTCGACCCGGCTAATTTTTTTCTTGAGAAAGAAAAAAGAAATCAGCAGGATGAAGGAAGGTGTGAGGAACAGAATCAAGCGTTCCAGACCGGCCGAGATGTATTGCAGGCCGAGGAAATCGAGGAAGCTCGACAGGTAATAACCGACCAGTCCGAGCAACACGATGCGCAGGCGATCGGCGTTCGACAGCGGCGTTGCGGTGCGTGCCTGCCACAGTGCGACGGCGGCGAAAAACGGCAGCGCAAACAACATACGAAACATGATGAGCGTGACCGCATCGACATGGTAGCGGTAGATCAGCTTGGCGACGATGGCCTTGGCGGAGAAAAAGACCGCGCCGGCGATCGCAATGCTCAGCCCGGTCAGGTAGGCGCGGCGGGCGGTGGCGGTGGTGGCGGTAGGTAAAGCGGAAACAGACATGACAGGATTGTAAGCCTTGCGCACGATTCATGCTGCAGAGCAAGTCCGCGCCAGCAATGCGCAATTCCCGGTCATTTTTGCAGGGTGCGGTATGGTAAAATCCCGCTTCTTTCTTTGCACCGTTTCCCCTGTTTTTTCCCGAACGGCGCGGCGTTTTCCCGCCCCGCCGGATGCGGTGTGCACCAATGTTTTTGGAGAAGTCGTCATGGCTGGACACAGCAAATGGGCCAATATCAAGCATAAAAAAGCCGCCACCGACGCCAAGCGCGGCAAAATCTGGACGCGACTCATCAAGGAAATCACCGTCGCAGCACGCATGGGCGGCGGCGACATCGCGGCCAATCCACGCCTGCGACTGGCGATCGACAAGGCGGCCGACGCCAACATGCCGAAGGACAACGTGCAGCGCGCGATCCAGCGCGGCACCGGCGGCTTGGACGGCGCGAACTACGAAGAAATCCGCTACGAAGGTTATGGCATCAACGGCGCAGCGATCATCGTCGATTGCATGACCGACAACCGCGTGCGTACCGTGGCGGAAGTGCGCCATGCCTTCTCCAAATTCGGCGGCAACATGGGCACCGAAGGCTCGGTCGCTTTTCTGTTCAAGCATTGCGGCCAATTGCTCTACGCGCCCGGCACCAATGAAGACGCCCTGATGGAAGCGGCGCTGGAAGCCGGCGCGGAAGACGTGATCACCGACGACGAAGGCGGCATCGAAGTGCTGACCCCGCCGCATGATTTTTCCATCATCAAAGATGCGCTGGAAAAAGCCGGCTTCAAGACCGAGATGGCCGAAGTCGTCATGAAACCGACCACCGAAACCGTCTTCGCCGGCGAGGATGGGCAAAAGATGCAGAAGCTGCTCGATGCGTTGGAAAACTTGGATGACGTGCAAGAGGTCTATAGCAACGCGCTCATCGAAGAGTAAACCCTGAACCACGGCGAACACGACGATCACGGCGCAATGCAAAAACGGTTTTTCGCCGTGTTCGCCGTGCCCGCCGTGGTTAGAAAATTTTTAACTGAATCCCCGATAACTTCCTCATCATGAAAATTCTGGTAGTAGGATCAGGCGGCCGCGAACACGCGCTGGCCTGGAAAATCGCCCAATCGCCGCGCATCCAGATGGTGTACGTGGCGCCCGGCAACGGCGGCACCGCGCTCGATCCGCATCTGCAAAATGTGCCGATCAGCGACCCGGCCGCGCTGGCGCAATTCGTCATCCAAGAAAACATCGCACTGACCGTGGTCGGCCCGGAAACCCCGCTGGCGGCTGGCATCGTCAATATTTTCCGCGAACAGAATCTGAAAATTTTCGGCCCGACCAAAGAAGCCGCGCAACTGGAAAGCTCGAAAGATTTCGCCAAGGCTTTCATGCAGCGCCACGGCATCCCGACTGCCGAATACCAGACCTTCGCCGACGTCAAAGCGGCGCACGATTACATCGACCAAAAAGGCGCACCGATCGTCATCAAGGCAGATGGTTTGGCTGCCGGCAAAGGCGTGGTGGTGGCCATGTCGCTCGATGAAGCACATGCCGCCGTCGATATGATGCTGTCGGATAACAAGCTCGGTGATGCCGGCGCCCGCGTGGTGATCGAGGAATTTCTCGACGGCGAGGAAGCCAGCTTCATCGTCATGGTCGATGGCAAGAACATCTTGCCGCTCGCCACCAGCCAAGACCACAAGCGCCTGCAAGACAACGACCAAGGCCCGAACACCGGCGGCATGGGCGCTTACTCGCCGGCGCCGATCGTCACCCCGGCGCTGCACGCGAAGGTCATGCGCGAAATCATCCAGCCCACCGTGCAAGGCATGGCCAAGGATGGCATTCCCTTCACCGGCTTTTTGTATGCCGGTCTGATGATCGACAAGAGCGGCAATGCCAAGACCCTGGAATTCAATTGCCGCATGGGCGACCCGGAAACCCAGCCGATCATGGCACGCCTGAAAACCGATTTCCTGACCGTGGCCGAACATGCGGTCAACGGCACCTTGAACGAAATCGAATTGGAATGGGATCGCCGCACCGCGCTGGGCGTGGTGCTGGCCGCCGCCGGCTACCCGGATGCGCCGCGCAAGGGCGATACGATTACCGGCATCCCGGTCGAGACTGCGGATTACGTGACTTTCCATGCCGGCACGAGCTTCGCCGGCGGCAAGCTGACGACATCCGGCGGCCGCGTGCTGTGCGTAGTCGGGCTGGGCGACAGCGTCAAGATGGCGCAACGTCAGGCTTATGCGGCGGCGGATCAGATCAAGTTCGACGGCATGCAGTTTCGTCGTGATATTGGCTGGCGGGCGTTGAAGCGGCCGGGGTGATGTTGAAAAATTTTTGAACCACGGCGGACAAAGACTTTTGAACCACGGCGAACACGGCGAAAAACCTCCGATGCTTTTCTCCCTCCCCTTCAAGGGGAGGGCCGGGGGCAAAGCAGGGAATTCTGGCGGCATGCCGCCAGCCTGCGTAGCAGTATCCGCTTGCAAGCGGATACGCGCCCTGCAAGGGGGGATGGGTTTCAACGCCGCGCAGATTTTTACCCCATCCCCATCCCAACCTTCCCCTTGAAGGGGAAGGGGCGTACCGAGGACGCAGCGAAGGTTTTTCGCCGTGTCGCCGTGCCCGCCGTGGTTAACCCGATTTTGATTTTGCACCACCACCCATGACCATCTCCTCCACCCCCGTCAGAACCTATCTGCTCGACCTGCAGGCGCGCATCGTCGCCGGTCTGGAAGCGGCCGATGGCAAGCCGTTCATCGTCGATAGCTGGCAGCGCGCCGAAGGCGGTGGCGGCATTTCGCGCATCATCGAGGAAGGCAATGTGTTCGAGCGCGGCGGCGTCGGCTTTTCGCATGTGACCGGCAAAAACCTGCCGCCTTCGGCTGCTGCCAACCGCCCGGAAATCGCCGGACGCGGCTGGGAAGCGATGGGCGTGTCGCTGGTGCTGCATCCGCGCAATCCCTATGCACCGACGGTGCACATGAATGTGCGCTTCTTCACCGCGATCAAGGAAGGCGAGGAGCCGGTGTGGTGGTTCGGCGGCGGCATGGATCTGACGCCGTATTACGGCTTCGAGGACGATGCGCGGCATTTTCATCAGACGTGCAAGGATGCGCTACAACCCTTCGGCGACGATCTGCATCCGCGCTTCAAGCAATGGTGCGACGAGTATTTTTTCTTGAAACATCGCAATGAAGCGCGTGGCGTCGGTGGGATTTTTTTCGATGACTTCCATGCGCTCGGTTTCGCGCAAAGTTTCGCCATGCTGCAAAGCGTCGGCGATGCTTTCCTGCCGGCCTATCTGCCTATCCTCGCACGACGCAAGGATATCGCTTATGGCGAACGCGAGCGCAATTTTCAAGCCTACCGACGCGGGCGCTATGTCGAATTCAATCTGGTATTCGACCGCGGCACCCTGTTCGGTCTGCAATCGGGCGGGCGCACCGAATCGATCCTGATGTCGCTGCCGCCGGTGGTGAAGTGGCGCTACAACTGGTCGCCGCAGGATGACACGCCGGAAGCGAAACTCTACAGCGATTTCCTGCGCGCGCGGGACTGGGTGTAATGGCCGTCATCGCCCTGCTCGGTGGCAGCTTCGACCCGGTGCATGCCGGCCATGTCGCGCTGACCGAGCGCATGGCCGATTTGCTGCAGCCGGACAGCCTGCGTCTGATCCCGGCCGGTAATCCTTGGCAAAAACCGCACAGCCTAGCACCAGCGACGGATCGCATCGCCATGTTGGAACGAGCGTTCGCCGGCATGCCGCTGCCGGTGATGATCGACCGTCAGGAAATCGAGCGCGCCGGCCCCAGCTACGCCATCGACACCCTGCGCGCCATCCGCGCCGAAGTGGGCGCGGAAACGTCGTTGGTTTTTCTGATCGGCGCCGATCAACTACAGCAATTGCACACCTGGCGCGATTGGCGGCAACTGTTCGATTTGGCGCATTTCTGCGTCGCTTCGCGCCCCGGTTTTTCCCTCGACGCGGCGCAACTGGCAGCGGAAATTCGGGAAGCATGCAACCAGCGTACAGGCACGGTTGCTGATCTGCGTGCGCAGCCGGCCGGCCGCATCGTGCTCGATGCCGGGCTGGCGTTCGACGTGTCTTCGACCGCAATCCGTCTGGCGCTTCAGCAGGGAAAACGCCTGACCGAGCTGGGACTGGTGCCGGACGCAGTGTTAGACTATATTCAACAGCATCATCTTTACCAACATTAAGTTACCCACACCAAGCCCGCATGGATATCAAGAAACTGCAAGCGCTCGTCATAGACGCCCTCGAAGATGTCAAAGCACAAGACATTCGTGTTTACGACACCACCCATCTGACCAGCCTGTTCGACCGCCTCGCCATCGCCTCCGGCACATCCAATCGCCAAACCAAGGCATTGGCCGCGTCGGTGCGCGACAAGGTCAAGGAAAACGGCGGCCACATCGTCAGCATCGAAGGCGAAGACACCGGCGAATGGGTGCTGGTCGATCTGGGCGACATGATCGTCCACATCATGCAGCCGGCGATCCGCGACTACTACCGTCTGGAAGAAATCTGGGGCGACAAAGAAGTCAAGTTCGGCGCGGCCAAGCGCACTGCCAAACGCACGGCATCCGAACCGATGGACGGTCCGGCCAAGAAAGTCGGACGTCACCTCGCCGCCAGCCAGACCACGCTCGACGAGGACAAGCCCAAGCGCGCCCCGCGCAAGACGGCAAGCACAAGCGCGCCCGCCGCCAAGAAAGCCGCGCCACGGAAAACTGCAAATAAAACCGCAAGTAAAAGCGCCGGCACAACCGTCAAGGTCGCCACCCGCAAGAGTCCGGCCAAAAAATCGCCCGCCAAGAAGGCTGGCTGAGTCCGCCGATGCAATTGGTCATCGCCGCCGTCGGTCACAAAATGTCGGGCTGGATCGAGACCGCATTCGCCGAGTACGCCAAGCGTATGCCGCCGGAATGTCGGCTGGTGTTGAAGGAAATCAAGCCGGTCGAACGCGCCGGCGGCAAAACTGCCGAAACCGTGATGGCGGCCGAGCGCACCCGGATCGAAGCCGCCATCCCCAAGGGTTCGCGCATCGTCGCACTGGATGAGCGTGGCCGCGACCTGACCACCATGCAGTTGTCGCAGCAGCTCGCACAGTGGCAACAAGACGGCCGGGATGTTACATTCGTGATCGGCGGTGCCGACGGGCTGGATGCGCAGTGCAAAGCAGGCGCGGATATGTTGATTCGACTGTCGAGCCTGACGCTGCCGCACGGCATGGTGCGCGTGATTCTGGCCGAGCAGTTGTACCGCGCTTGGTCCATCTTGCAGAACCACCCCTATCACCGGGTATAAAAAAACAGATAGCGACAGGTAAAGACAAAACGGCACATGAGACCGACCGATCAAAAAATTTATCTCGCCTCCAAAAGCGCGCGCCGGCGTGAGCTGCTGCGCCAGATTGGTGTCGAATTTGAATTGCTGATGCTGCGTGACCATACGCCGCGCGGCCCCGAAGTCAGCGAAGCCGTGCTTCCCAACGAACCAGCCAAGGATTACGTCGCCCGTGTGGCCTTGGCCAAAGCCGAGTTTGCCCATGAGTCGATGTTGTGGCGCAAACTGCCCGTGCGCCCGGTACTGGGAGCCGACACCACGGTAGTGGTCGATGGCCGCATCCTAGGCAAGCCGGCCGATTTTCAGGAAGCAGTCAACATGATGAAGCTGCTGTCCGGCCGCACGCACCAAGTGATGACCAGCGTCGCCGTGCGCCATCTGGCTGAAACTTGGCAGATCACGCAATTGTCCGATGTCGCCTTCGCCGCGCTGAGCGACGAACAAATCAACAGTTACTGCCTGACGCAAGAACCCTACGACAAGGCTGGCGGCTACGCGATTCAAGGTATGGCGGCCATCTTCATCCAGGATATCGCCGGCAGTTATTCCGGCATCATGGGACTGCCTTTGTACGAAACCGCGCAACTGCTACAGCAAGCCGGCATTCGCACGCTGGCGCAAAGTCGCCACTGAGGTTTCATTCCCGAGCCGACACGCAGTCGGCTCGGGAATGCATCCGCAGATGAATGTTCCGCACCGTGTGCGGTTGATTCATCACAACCCCATTTCACATTCCCATGAGCGAAGACATCCTCATCAATATCACGCCGCAGGAAACCCGCGTGGCGCTGACCCTGCAAGGCACCGTCCAAGAACTGCACATCGAGCGCACGCTGTCGCGCGGCATGACCGGCAACGTCTATCTCGGCAAGGTGGTGCGCGTGCTGCCCGGCATGCAATCGGCCTTCATCGACATCGGGCTGGAACGCGCCGCTTTCCTGCACGTGGCCGACATCTGGGAAACCCGCCCGCGCGACAATCCGCAAGCCAGTCCGACCCCGATCGAGAAGCAACTCTTCGACGGCCAGTCGCTGATGGTGCAAGTCATCAAGGATCCGATCGGCACCAAGGGCGCGCGCTTGTCCACCCAGATTTCCATTGCCGGCCGCATGCTGGTCTACCTGCCGCAAGACCCGCACATCGGCATTTCGCAAAAAATCGAAAACGAAGTCGATCGCGAAGCGCTCAAACAGAAAGTGCAAAAACTGGTGCCGCCGGAAGAAAAAGGCGGTTTCATCATCCGCACCATGGCCGAGGAAGCTTCCGAAGCCGACTTGCAGATGGATATCGATTACCTGCGCAAGACCTGGGCCAACATCACGCAACAGGCGAAAGAAAAACCGGCCCCGACCCTGCTTTATCAAGACCTGAGCCTGGCGCAGCGCGTGCTGCGCGATTTCGTCAGCGACGACACCTCCAGCATCCAGGTCGATTCGCGCGAGAACTTCCAGATGCTGCAGCAGTTCGGCAGCATGTACACGCCGTCGGTGCTGAAGAAGCTGTTCCACTACACTGGCGAGCGGCCGCTGTTCGAGCTGTACACCGTCGAAGAAGAAATCCAGCGCGCACTGGGCCGCCGGGTCGATCTCAAATCCGGCGGCTACCTGATCGTCGATCAGACCGAAGCGATGACCACCATCGACGTCAACACCGGCAGCTATGTCACCGGCCGCAATTTCGACGACACCATTTTCAAGACCAATCTCGAAGCGGCGCATGCGATCGCACGGCAACTGCGGCTGCGCAACCTCGGCGGCATCATCATCCTCGACTTTATCGACATGGAAAATTGCGACCACCGCAATGCCGTGCTGGCCGAGTTGAACAAAGCGCTGGCGCGCGACCGCACCAAGATTTCGGTATCGAATTTCTCCGCGCTCGGCCTGGTCGAGATGACCCGCAAGCGCACCCGCGAATCGCTGGCGCATATTCTCTGTGAAGTTTGTCCGGCCTGCGCCGGCAAGGGTCAAGTCAAGACCGCGCGCACCATCTGTTATGAAATCCTGCGCGAACTGCTGCGCGAGGCGCGCCAGTTCAATCCGAAGGAATTCCGCATCCTGGCCTCGCAAGTGGTGGTGGACATGTTTCTGGAAGAAGAATCGCAGCATCTGGCGATGCTCGGCGACTTCATCGGCAAGCCGATCTCGCTGCAAGTCGAGACGATTTATCATCAGGAACAGTACGACATTATTTTGATGTAAGGGTAGTCAGCATGAGCAAGTTGCCGCCATTTGCAGGCGCAAAAGTATTGGTGATCGGCGATGTGATGCTGGATCGCTACTGGTTCGGCGAAGTCAAGCGCATCTCGCCGGAAGCGCCGGTACCGGTCTTGAAAGTCACGCGAATCGAGGAACGCCCCGGCGGCGCGGCCAATGTCGCGCGCAACATCGCCGCGCTCGGCGCGCAAGCCACGCTACTGTCGGTAGTCGGCGCGGACGAAGCCGGTTCCGCACTGGAAAAACTGCTGAACGAACACGGCAAGCTGACTGCCAAGCTGCATCGCGACGCCAGCATCGCCACCATCGTCAAGCTGCGCGCCATGGCGCGGCATCAGCAATTGCTGCGCATCGATTTCGAGACCCCGCCCAGCCATGAAGTGCTGCACGCGGTGCTGGAAGATTTCCGCGCGCAGTTGCCGCACGCCGATGTGGTGATCCTGTCCGACTACGGCAAAGGCGGACTGGCGCACATCGCCGAAATGATTCAACTGGCGCGCGCCGCCGGCAAGCCGGTGCTGGTCGATCCCAAAGGCGACGATTACCAGCGCTACAGCGGCGCGACCCTGCTGACGCCGAACCTGTCCGAATTCCGCGAAGTGGCTGGCAACTGGAAGGATGAAACCGACCTGCAGGCGCGCGCCGAAAAATTACGCACCGGGCTGGGGCTGGATGCGCTGCTGGTCACCCGCAGCGAAGACGGCATGAGCCTGTTCCGCCAGAACGAAGTGCTGCACGAACCGACCCAGAGCCGCGAAGTGTTCGACGTCAGCGGCGCCGGCGACACCGTGATCGCCACGCTGGCAGTGATGCTGGCGTCCGGCGCGCAACTACCCGACGCCATGCACATCGCCAACCGCGCCGCCGGCATCGTGGTCGGCAAGCTGGGGACGGCGGCGGTGAGTCGCGAGGAAATCGAGCGGGATATCGAACGAGATATGGGATCAACGAAATAAGCGCAATGCCGGAGCCCCCCCCTTCAAGGGGGAGGCCGGGTGGGGGATGGGTTTCATCGGATGATTACCCCATCCCCTCCCCAACCCTCCCCTTGAAGGGGAGGGAGTCAACGGCAAGAGTCAACGACAAGTCAGCAAGCAACGCATCAACGGAGCACAACACATGTACACCATCGTCACCGGCGCGGCCGGCTTCATCGGTTCCAACCTAGTCAAGGCCTTGAACGAACGCGGCGTCAGCGACATCATCGCGGTCGATAACCTGAAGAAGGCCGACAAGTTCAAGAACTTGATCGATTGCGACATCGCCGATTTCCTCGACAAGGAAGATTTCCTGCATCTGCTACAAGAGGGCGCATTCGACGGTCAGGTGCGCGCCGTGCTGCACCAGGGCGCATGCTCGGACACCATGGAAACCGACGGCCGCTACATGATGGAAAACAATTACCAGTACTCGCTGGCCTTGCTCGACTTTTGCCAACAGGAACACGTGCCCTTCCTGTATGCTTCCTCGGCCTCGGTTTATGGCGGCGGCAGCGTATTCAAGGAAAGCCGCGAATGCGAAGCGCCGCTCAACGTTTATGCTTACTCCAAGTTCCTGTTCGACCAGATCGTGCGCCGCCGCTGGCAGCAGCGCAGCGCGCAAATCGTCGGCCTGCGCTACTTCAACGTCTATGGTCCGCGCGAATCGCACAAGGGTCGCATGGCCTCGGTCGCGTTCCACTTCTTCAACCAGTACCGCGCCGAAGGCAAGGTGAAACTGTTCGAGGGTTGTGACGGCTACGCCAACGGTGGCCAGTTGCGCGACTTCGTTTCGGTCGAGGATGTGGTCAAGGTCAACCTGTACTTCCTCGACAACCCGGACAAGGCCGGCATCTTTAACCTCGGCACCGGCCAGGCGCAGAGCTTCAACGATGTCGCGGTCGCCACCATCAACACCCTGCGCGGCGGCAGCGCCACGCTGGAACAATTGCAGCAGGAAGGCGCGATCAACTACATCCCCTTCCCCGAGCAATTGCGCGGCAAGTACCAGAGCTACACGCAAGCCGACATGGGTGCGCTGCGCGGCATCGGCTATGCCGAACCCTTCCTGACCGTCGAGCAGGGCGTGGCGCGGTACGTGCAGCAGATGCAGCGCGCCGCTGGTTGATCTTCGTTGCTTGATCGCCGTCTCCCATTCTGTTCCATGCCGCTTCCCCCTTTCGACCAAACTCCGCCGCGCCGCATCCTGCTGGTCTGCACCCAGCGCATCGGCGACGTGCTGCTGGCGACGCCGCTGGCGCGTTCGCTCAAACAAACTTGGCCGCAGGCGGAGTTGCACTTCCTCGTCTTCAAGGGCACCGAAGGGGTCTTGGCGGGCAACCCCGACATCGACCGTGTGATCGCCTATCCGCACCGCAGCGACTGGCGCGGCAAGCTGGCGCAGTTGCGCGAATTATGGCGGCGCTACGATCTGGCGCTGGGGACGATGGCATCCGACCGCACCCGTCTGTATGGCTGGGTCGGCGCGAAGTTCCGCGTCGGTTTCGTCAACGAATGGGAAAAGGGCAAAACCCTGCTGCTGGATCGCTGGCGTAATTTCGACGATCTCCATCTGCACACCGTCGCGCTGAACCTGCAACTGGCCGAGCTGCTTGGCGTCGCGCCCTGCTATCAGGTAGTGCCGCCGTCGCTGAACGACGAGCAGCGCATCGGCTTGCGTAACAAACTGGCCGCGCTGGGCGACCAGCCGTATGCCGTGCTGCATCCTTCGCCCAAGTTCGCCTACAAGATGTGGCGACAGGAGGGCTGGGTCGAACTGGCGCGCTGGCTGGTGCAGCAAGGCGTGCAAGTAGTGCTGACTGGCGGCCCCGATCAGGACGAGCGCGAGTATGTCGCCGTCATCGCCGCCCAGACAAACAGCCTCAACCTCGCCGGCCAATTGTCACTGGCGGAAACGGCGGAGCTATTGAGCGATGCCAAACTCTTCGTCGGCCCGGACACGGCAGTGACGCACATCGCCGCCGCCGTCGGCACGCCGACTATCGCCTTGTTCGGCCCATCCAATCCGGTCAAGTGGGGGCCGTGGCCGAAAGACTGGCAGCGCGCCGACAGCCCGTGGCAATGGCGCGGCAGCGGCCGGCACGGCAATGTGATGCTGATCCAAGGGCCGGGCGATTGCGTGCCGTGCCGAATGGAAGGTTGCGACCGCCATGTCGGCAGCCGCAGCGATTGTCTGCAGCGGATCGGCAATGATGAAGTGATCGGCGCGGCCAGTGCCATGCTGGCGACCGCCACCGTCATTCCGATTGTTGCGGCGGATGACCGAACGCCCGAATAAAATATCCACCGCACCGCCATGCTTTTCAATTCCTATAGCTTCATCTTCCTGTTCCTGCCGATCACTTTCTGCGGCATGTTCTTTCTTGGCCGGCATAGCCACCGGTTGGCGGCCTTGTGGCTCGGCGTGGCTTCGCTGGTGTTCTACGGCGTCTGGGATGCGCGCTTCGTGCTGTTGCTGGTGGCGTCGATCGCCTTCAACTATGGCGCGGGCTATTGGATTGGCCTGCGCCATGCGGCCGGCGCGCAGCGGCAAGCGAAACTCACCCTGATCCTGGCGATTGCCGCCAACCTCGCCCTGCTCGGCTATTTCAAGTACGCGAATTTTTTCATCGCTGCCATCGGTCAAGTGCTGGGTAAACACTATCCGGCGCTGGACTTGCTGCTACCGCTCGGCATTTCTTTTTTCACCTTCACCCAGATCGCTTTTTTGGTGGATGTGCATCGCGGTATCACGCGCGAATACAACTTCATTCACTACCTGTTGTTCGTCACCTATTTCCCGCACTTGATCGCCGGTCCGGTGCTGCATCACAAGCAGATGATGCCGCAGTTCGCCAACCGGGAAACTTATCGCATCCATGCCGAGCATATCGCGGTCGGTTTGGCGATTTTTGTGTTGGGACTAGCGAAAAAAGTGCTGGTGGCCGACAACGTCGCAGCTTATGCCAGCCCGGCCTTCGCCGCCGCCGGCGCGGGGCATGCGCTGACCATGCTGGAATCATGGGTCGGCGCGCTGGCCTATACCATGCAAATCTACTTCGACTTCTCCGGCTATTCGGACATGGCGCTCGGTTTGTCGCTACTGTTCAACATTCGCTTGCCGATCAATTTCGATTCGCCCTACAAGGCGACCAGCATCATTGACTTCTGGCGGCGCTGGCATATCAGCCTCTCGACTTTCCTGCGCGATTATCTCTACGTACCGCTGGGCGGCAACCGCCACGGCAAGACGCGGCGCTATCTCAACCTGATGGCGACCATGCTATTAGGCGGTCTCTGGCATGGCGCGGGATGGACCTTCATCATCTGGGGCGGCTTGCATGGTTTTTACCTGATGCTCAACCACGGTTGGCGTGAATGGAAAACACGTAGGGGCTGGAGCGATGGCGGCCGGTTGGCGCGTTGGTGCAGCGGCACGCTAACCTTCGTGGCGGTGGTGATCGCCTGGGTATTCTTCCGCGCCGAGAGCCTGCCGGCGGCACACACCATGCTGCAAGGGATGAGCGGTCTGCAAGGCTTCATGCCACATGCTTGGACGCCCTCGCGCGAAGCGCTGAAAGTCATCGTGCCGTGCATGCTGCTGGCTTGGCTGTTTCCCAATGTTCGCCAGATGCTGATCCAATACAAACCAGCTTGGGAAGACTTGGTCGGCAAGTCCACGCCCGCACCGCTGCCACAAGGCCGCTTGCCTCACTTCTTAAGCTGGCGGCCGACACCGCTGCGCGCCATCGGCATGGGCTTGCTGTTCGTCTGGTGCTTGGACAGTCTAACCAAGGTCAGTGAATTTCTTTACTTCCAGTTCTAGAACCTCTCATGCGCCGCTACCTGATAATCTTCGGTACAACCGTCACCGCGATATTGCTACTGACGGCAGCGCTGGCATTGATCTTCGAGCCTTTCGTGCCACTGACGGGCGACCTGACGCGTATCGGCAATTATGCGGAAAAAGATTTCGGTTGGACCGCGCCACAGCCAGTCATTCACATCACGGCCAACGGCAAAGCAGTGAGCGCACCGAACATACTGGTGCTGGGCGATTCGTTCACGCAAGGGAATGCCTGGCAATCGATCCTGACCGAGCGCAGCGGCCGCACCACGCAGAGCTTTCAGTTCTACCAAGTCGGCTGCATCAAGAACTGGCTGAACTACGCCTTTCAGCATTCGACAGCCGACACCATCGTGATCGAATCGGTCGAGCGCTCCTTCCTCGCCAACTTCAAGGAACTTCCCGAGTGCGCCGCCGGTACGCCGCAACCGTTCGAGATCACTCCCGCGACCACCGCAGCGCAACGCAGGCAGTGGCCGCCGGAATGGCATATCCAACGCACCTTCAAACTCAGCTATCACACCCTGCGCATGCAGCTTCACGCCGACACCATCCTTCGCAACGGCGAAGTGGCCAATGCGCCGATCGACCGCGCCTGCGCCGGCTTCTCGAACCGGCGTGCCGACCGGCTGCTGTATTTCGTGCAGGACGAAGAAAAATTCCGCTGGAAACAAGACGATGTGCAACGCGCCATTGCCAACATTCTGGCAATCCAGCAAGCAGCCGCGCAGCACGGGAAAAAATTCGTTTTGATCGTCGCGCCGGATAAACTCTCTGTCTATCAGCGCTGCTTGCTGCACCCGGAACAAATCGCCGAGCGCGATCCGCACATCACAGCGGCACTGATTGCCGCCGGCATCCACACGCCCGATTTACGCAGCGTCTTCCGCGACCGAGCCGGCAAGATCACCGACTTGTATCAGTCCGACGACACGCATCCCAACGCAGCCGGTTATGTTTTGATGGGCGAGCAGATCGCCGCTTTCCTGTCGAAGCCAGATCAACAAGCACCCAAGTAAGGTCTCGGCTCCGCCCCTGCCGTTTTTTACCTGCTTCATTCGCGCCCGAGTCTGTAGTACCCTCTTTGGAATCGCCCCGCAGGAAAAGCCACATGGAAGACGGATCCAGCCGCAATGACGGCGCGAACCTGTCATTGGAAACAGGTTCGCGCCATATCCGGGTGCTGCGCACGCTCAATGCCTGCAGCCGGGTCGTCATTCGCGCCACCGATGAGATGCAACTGCTCGACGCCATCTGTAACACTATGGTGACTGAGGGCGGCTACACCCACTCCTGGATCGGCTATGCCATCGACGATGCCTACAAAACCGTCCGGCCGATGGCCAAGGTCGGCTTCCACGCCGGCAATGTCGGCATCGACAACGTATCGTGGGATGCCTCGCGCGCCGAAGGCAACGGCGTGTTCGGCAACTCGATCCGCAGCGGCAAACCCGCCGTCATACGCGACGCCATGCACTCCCCGGCCATGATGACGGCCTGGAGCCACGCTGCGCGACTCTACAACTACAACTCGGTGCTCGGCCTGCCTCTGGCAGTGCAAGGCAAGGTCATCGGCGCCATCGGTTTTTATTCATCGGAATCAGACCGCTTCGATCCGCAGGAAATCGAATTACTGGCCGAAGTTGCCAGCGATCTCGCCTATGGCATCAGCGTGATTCGCCTGCGCAAGCAACACGACATTGCACAAGCAAAATTGGAAGAGGCCAATCACGCATTGGAATTGCGTATCCGCGAACGAACGGAAGCGCTGCGGGCGGAAAAAGAACGCGTGACAGTGACGCTGGAATCGATTGCCGACGGCGTCATCACCACCGACATTACCGGTCGCATCGATTACCTGAACCCCGTCGCGGAGCGGCTCACCGCTTGGAAAACCGCCGACGCCAAAGGCAAACCCCTGCGCGAAGTCTTTCACATCCTCGACGATTATTCCCGGATGCCGATACCGAATCCGGTCGAGACCGTGCTGCAAACCGGAGAAACCGTCGCATTGGCAGGCAATGCAGTGTTGATCGGGAAGCACGGCAAGGAATTCGCCATCGAAGAAACCGCCGCGCCGATCCGCGACAGCCACGGCGTCGTGCGCGGCGTGGTGCTGGCCTTCCACGATGTCAGCCGCTCGCGCCAGATCGCCGCACAATTGTCGTATCAAGCGACCCACGATGAACTGACCGGACTGGTGAATCGTCGTGAGTTTGAAACACGTCTGCAACAAGCCGTCCACACCGCCACCGTCGAAAACAAACAGCACGCCTTTCTCTACATCGACCTCGACCAATTCAAGCTGGTCAACGATACGTCGGGACATGCCGCCGGCGATGAATTGCTGTGCACGCTCAGCAGTCTGTTGCAATCGAAACTGCGAGCCGGCGACACCTTGAGCCGCTTGGGCGGCGATGAATTCGGCATCTTGCTGGAAAACTGCGCACCGACGCCGGCCGCTGCGATTGCCGAAACCCTGCGCGAAACCGTCCACGAATTTCGCTTCGTCTGGCAAGACAAATCCTTTGTCGTCGGCTTGAGTATCGGCGTCGTCAATTTCAGCAATGACGGCATGACGGTATCGGATATTTTTTCTGCAGCCGATACCGCCTGTTATCTCGCCAAGGAAAGCGGCCGCAACCGGGTGCATGTCTGCACGCCGGACGACAAAGGCATCAGCATCCGCCGAGGAGAAATGCAATGGGTCAGCCGGATTCAGGCCGCCATCGAACAACAACGCCTGCAACTCTTCTGCCAGAAAATCGTGCCGTTGGGCGAGACCACCGAGGTCGGCGCGCATTTTGAATTGCTGCTGCGACTATGCGACGAAGAAGGAAAGATCGTGCCGCCCGGTGCATTCCTGCCGGCGGCGGAACGATTCGGCATCATGCCGGAACTGGATCGCTGGGTGATCGAAACCGCCTTTGCCAATTTCGACAAACTGACGCCCGACGCCAACGAACAACTGGCGATGTGCGCCATCAATCTTTCTGGCGGCTCGATCTCGGATGAACATTTTCTGCCTTTCATCCTCCAGCAACGCGAGCGTTACCGCATACCCGCGCACAAAATTTGTTTCGAGATCACGGAAACCGTCGCCATCGCCAATCTGAGCCAAGCAACGCACTTTATCAACGAGCTGCGCGCCATCGGCTGCCGCTTCGCGCTGGATGACTTCGGCAGCGGCATGTCATCCTTCGCTTACCTGAAGCACCTGCCGGTCGATTATCTGAAGATCGACGGCGGCTTCGTCAAAGACATGGTGCATGACGCCGCCGATGCCGCCATGGTCGATGCCATCAACCGCATCGGGCATACCATGGGTTTGAAAACCATCGCGGAATTTGTGGAAGACGACGCCATTCTGGCGATGCTGGTCGAGATGCAGGTCGATTATGCGCAGGGATATGGAATCGGCAAGCCGGTGCCATGTCGGTTGTGGGCAAAAGACTGACTCAGTGAAAAACGCGCGACATCAAGAACGCGGACCTGCGACAAGAAGCATGCGGCCACATGCGAAAAGAAAACATAAATAAGCAGGAAATGTAGCAAGTCCATATTGTGCCAATATGCCAAGATAATGTGTGCCTACGTATGTCATTTCAAACGTCACCAGTGCCGGAACACCAATCCAAAGGATGGCACCAATAATCACCAGCAGTCGTCCGGGTATCGGTCTGGGTAAGCGGGATGCCAAACCGCTTTGATGAAAAAATATTGCGACTACCAAAGGAGCGATAAGGCAGGCCATCCCTAATTTCACCGTCGGAATCATAAAATCAGGCACATGTGCGTCGTACAAGAAAAAATGGGCGAGAGCACCAGTGAAGCCCATCAGCGTCATTGCTGCAAAAAAAATGAATCCTAACCAAGCCGCCCACATTTCATCTCCCCTTACCTCAAAATTTCACACCCAGACAAACCCGCCATGCTCCCGCTGCCCGTGCAGCGACATGCCGTAGCGCGCCACTTCCGCTTCGCGCCAGGCTTTTTGCCGCTGATTGCGCGCTCTTTTTTTGAGTTTGCGTTCCAGCCAGCTTTGCCGCAGCAGGCGGTAGTTGTAGCGGTTGGCCAGGCTGTCTTTGGCAGTCAAGCCCTTTTCCTGCTTCATCGCCGTCTGCGTCACCGAACCGTAGTGATGTAGCCAAGATGCGCCGGTGGTGCCCACCGCGATGCCGGCTTGCTCGGCTTGATTGAAGAACATGGTGTCCTCGAAACCCAGCAGCTTCGGCACCGGTTGGAAGTAACCGATCTCCATCCACACCGATTGGTGTATCGCCACGCACACGGCATGGCAACTACCGACGCGCAAGGCATCCTTCATCTTGATCGATGTCTCGGCAGCAAAGGCGTCGAAATCGTAATCGAGCTTGCCTTCCACCATCGCCGGCGAAATCATTTTCAAGCCATGACGTTCGGCGGTATCGATCAAATTCTCGATCCAGCCGGCCGACACCAGCACGTCGTTGTTCATCACCACCGTCCATTCGGCTTGCTGCGCCAGCGCACCCTGGTTCCAAGCGACGCCGCAACCGAGGTTGCCCTGATTCAGAATCACGCCGCCCAGCGGCAGGCTACGCAGGTAGGCGCGCGTGTCGTCGGTCGAGCCGTTATCGACCGCCACCACGCGCCCCAGATCGAGCCCGGTGCGCACCATGCTGTCGATGCATTGTCTGGTGTAATCGACCTGGTTGTAGCAGGCGAAGGTGAGGGAATATTTTTGCGGATTCATGGTGTCAGGATGCGGCGACGTTTGCTGGGACAGGTGCTGCTATCAACATCGCACTGCCCATCAGCGCGGCGATCGTGATGGCGTAGTAAGTATAAACAATCTTGTAGCTCAACATTTCGATGAACAGGCCGCCCGTCATACAACCGATAATCAGACACATGCCTTGCAATGCGGCCGGGTTGTTGTTACCGCTGCGCCTATACAATTTCCAGAATACGTAAAAAGGCATCAGATATTTCGCCGCATAACTGAGCAGGCCGAAAACACCCGAGCGCAGCATTTCGGCCAGCAATTCATTATGCGGCCCGGCGTTTTGCAGTAGCTTCACCGCTTCGGGGTCGGCAAATAAATACAAACGCGGATCGCGCAAGGCCGTCAGCAAGCCATGATCGCCGTAGCCGACGAAGGGCTGCAACTGAAAAAGCTGGAACGACAGCTTCCACATACTCAGGCGCAGCCCGGTGGAGGTATCCATTTGCTTCGCCGCCGCCCAACTCGCGTATTCCTGTATCGCCTCGTTGACGCGCATATGCACGATATCCACCGAAAAATACAGCAGCACCGGCAACGTCACCAAGGCCAAGCAAGCCCATGCCACTTGATGCCGCTTGAACGTTTTTCGTTTGATCCACAACCAGAAACAGAACATGGCGAGCGCCGCCACCCAGCCGCCACGCGATTGCGACAACAGGGACATGACCGCACCGATGCCGAGGCCGGCATACAAATAACATTTTCTGGCGCGGGAATCGTCCGGGCGCATGCTGAACAAACAAATGAAACCGTGGATCACGGCGAAATTTCCCCACAGGATCGGGTCGAGGTAATGGGTCGAAAGCCGGGTGCCGAAACGTTCGGCATTCAACTTATCCATGCCGGCATAAACCCAAGTCGCCACCAGCGCCAGCGGCAAGACAGTTGAAAACAGTTTCCAGTAATTGACCCGCCTGACGAAGATGGCAAGGAAAATCGGAATCGCCAGCAACAGCCGCGACGGGCCATCGTAATTCTGGATCTTAAAATCCGACCGAATGGCTTCACTGATGAGTATGCACAAAATGGGCAAAACAAACGCCATCATCATCAAGCGAGCATGGTCGAGTCCGGCGATTTTCTGTCCGAGCGCCGGCTCACGCCACAACAAGAACAGACAAAGCAGCAAAATCAGAAGGCCATCTAGGCCGAAAGCAGATCGCACCGTCAGGCATAAAAACGGTACCAGCGCAAGCAATATAATCAGGGTGCCGTCCGCCAAGGATGCGCGCTGATTTCCTATAATGCCGTACCTGTGCAACCAATCCGGTGTATCCATGAATTCCCGCAATCCTTCAAAAAGCGAACCAATGGCCGCGACAAAAATCTACGATTGTTTCTGCTATTTCGACGAAGACCTGATCCTGGAATTGCGCTTCGAGACGCTCTGGAACGTGGTCGATTATTTCGTGATATCGGAAGCGGCATACAGCCATGCGGGCACCGCGCGCCCACTGCATTTCGACATCGACCGCTTTGCCAAGTACAAGGACAAGATCCGCTACCTGCCGCTGCATGAACGCCCTGCCGGCGAAAACAATTCCTGGAAAAACGAGAATTTTATAAGAAACAACCTCGCCCGGGGACTTGATGACGCCGGCGAGAACGATCTGATCCTCATTTCCGACCTGGACGAGATTCCCAACCCGGCCCGCATCGCCGCCTATGACCCACGCTATCTGCGCGGCGATTTTGAACAACGTTACTACAGCTATTACTTCAACAATTACCGGCTCGGCGAGGTCGATGAACAGGGCAAGCTGATTCCCGGCAGCCAGCTTCATCAAGGTTCCAAGATCACCACCTTCCGGCATTTCCGGGATTTTTTCGGCAGCAATGCATCCAGCGTCAGGATCTACAAATCGAGCGGCCTGCTGCGTTCCCTGCGCCGTAGCTGGTTCCGGCGCTTCCAGCGGCAAGTCATCGCCGACGGCGGCTGGCACTTCACCTGGATCTACGACATGGACGGCATTATTCGCAAGATTGAAAACACCGCCCACCAAGAGTTCAATACGCCGCTCTACAAGAACCCAGAACGTATCCGCGAATTCATCCTCTCGGGCAGGGATTTCCACATCCCGAACAGCCGTTACCAAGTACAACCGCTGGACGAGCAATTCCCCGCTTACTTGCTACAGCAGCGCGAACGCTTCAAGGATTTTCTGGCGGTAGTGAAATAAGACTGACCGGACTGACGCAAGAGTGGAAAAACTATTTTGAACCACGGCGAACACGGCGGTCACGGCGAAAACCCCTGAACGCGCCCCCTCCCCTTCAAGGGGAAGGGTGGGATGGGGATGGGTTTCGTCGTGTTCGCCGTGTTAAATGGATTTCCCAGTTCTGCGTAATTCCCGACTAAATCAGCAACACCTTCATGCCGCCGATCCGGCACGCCGCCCATCCAACATCGCCTGCAGCGGCTGCCACACCATCTCCGCCTCCAGCTTGTTCATGCAATCGTGGTGCCCGAGAGGACAGACGCGCTGGTGGCAAGGCGCGCACGACAAGTGCAACGACACCGCTTGCGACACTTCGGCAAACGGCGGCGTGTTGTGCATGTCGGTCGGGCCGTACATCGCCACGATCGGTCGGTTTAGAGCCGAAGCGATATTCATCAAACCGGAATCGTTGCTGACCACCGCCGCTGCTTGCGAAATGATCGCAATCGCCTGATCGAGCGAGGTAACGCCGGCGAGGTTGTGCAGCCAGGGTTCGGCGGCGAGGATTTCGTCGCAGGCTTCGCGGTCCTTGGGCGAACCGAGCATAGCGATCTGCACGTGCGGATAAGCCTGACGGATGATCTGCGCCAGTTCGGCGAAGTGCCGCGCCGGCCAACGCTTGGCCGGCCCAAATTCAGCGCCGGGCGCAAACACCAGCAGCGGATCGCCGGACAGATCGAACTGCGCCAGCACCTGCGCCGCCTGTTCGTCCGGCACACTCAGGCGCGGGCGCGGCAGCGCGGCGGCGGCTGGCGCATGCAACGTCGGCGCATCGGCCATCGCCGCATAGAAAGGCAGCATCGGCCGCTTCGCGCCGCGCGGGTGGCGGTGCATCACGTTCACCAAGCCGTAGCGCATTTCGCCACGATAGCCGATGCGGCGCGGGATGCCGGCCAACCACGGAATCAAGGCAAACTTGAGGGTATTCGGCAGCACGTAGGCTTCGGCGTAACCCTGCTGTCGCAATTGCCGGGCGAAACGCCAGCGTTCGCCCAGTTGCAGCTTGCCATGCTTGAATGGCGCTTCCAGCACCGCATCGACTTCCGCCACCGCACGCCATACCGGCGCGACCCAAGTCGGAGCCAGCACGTCAATAGTCCAATCGGGATGACGCTGCTTCAACAAGCGCAGCAGCGGTTGCGCGATCACTGCATCGCCAATCCAGTTGGGAGAAATCACTAGGATGCGCGGCATCGTGCTCAGCCCCTGCCGGCGAACTGCAAGTGATACAGATTGGCATACACGCCGCCCTTGGCCAGCAGTTCCGCATGCGTGCCGGTTTCGGCGATGCGGCCGCCTTCCAGCACGACGATGCGGTCGGCGCGCTCGATAGTGGACAGGCGATGCGCGATCACCAGCGTGGTGCGGCCTTTCATCAAGGCATCGAGCGCTTCCTGCACCGCGCGTTCGGATTCGGAATCGAGTGCGGAAGTGGCTTCATCCAGTATCAGAATCGGCGCATCTTTGTAGATCGCGCGCGCAATCGCCAGGCGCTGGCGCTGACCACCGGAGAGGCGGCCGCCGTTGTCGCCGATCATGGTGTGCATGCCTTGCGGCAGTGCTGCGATCACGTCATCCAAATGCGCAGCGCGGGCGGCAGCAGCGATGCGTGCCGTGTCCGGTGCGGTGTCGCCATAGGCGATGTTGGCCGCCACGGTGTCGTCGAACAGCACCACGTTCTGGCTGACCATCGCAATTTGCTTCCGCAGACTGGGCAGCGCGATGTCTTCCAGCGGCATGCCGTCGAGCCGCACTTCGCCGGCGGTCGGCGTGTAGAAACCCGGCACCAGACTGACCAGCGTGGTCTTGCCACCGCCGGAGGTGCCGACGAAGGCCACCGTCTCGCCCGGCGCAATCGTCAGAGTGAACTGATTCAGCGCGTTGCGCTCTTGCAGGGGATAAATGAAATCGACCAGGTCGAATTCCAAACGGCCAGCGGCACGTTGATCCAATACCTTGCCGCCGGTGCGTTCCACCGGCGCATCGGCCAACTCGAACACAGCATCGGCCGCCGCCAAGCCGCGCTGTAAGGGGCCGTTGACATCGGCCAGATGCTTCAGCGGCGTCAGCAACATCAGCATGGCGGTGATGAAGGACACGAAGCCGCCAACGGTGGCCTGCCCTTCTTGCGACTGGTACATGGCGATCATGATGACGATGCCGACCGCCAGCGCGGCCAGTATCTGAGTGATCGGCACGGTCGAGGCAGCGGCGACCGCCATGCGCATCAAGTAGCCGCGCAGGTTGGCGGCACGCCGGTCGAAACGGTCTGTCTCAAATTGCTGACCGCCGAAAATCTTGATGACTTGATGCGCGCGCGTGGTTTCCTCGATCACCTGAGTCAGCTCAGCATTCACTTCCAGATATTTCTTCGACAGCTTGCGCGCGCGCTTGCCGGTCACGCGCACTACGGCGGCAATCAGCGGCATCAGCAACAGCGCGATCAGAGTCAGCCGCCAGTTCAGCCACAACAGGTAGCCGAACAGCACGACGACGGTGAGCGCGTCGCGGATCAGCGAGATCATGACGTTGCGCAGCATGTCGATGATCTGCTGCACCTCGTACATGACGGAATTGATGACCTTGCCCACCGAGTGATGCACGTAGAAGCCGGCAGGGACATCCAGCATGCGCTCGAAGATGATCTTGCGCAGATCGTTCTGCACGTGCGTGGTCGCCCAATTCATCATGTAGCCGGTCATGAAAGTGGACAGGCCGCGCAGTAGGAAGATGGCAACCAGCACCGCCGGCACCGCCCACAGCGGAAAGGGCGGCTTGGCGGCAAAGCCCTTGTCGAGCAGGGTCTTGAGCACGGCCGGCAGCATCGGCTCGGTCGAAGCGGTCAGGATCATGCCCAGCAAAGCCAGCGCAAGCCGGTGCTTGTACGGGCCGAACAGGCGGAAGACCCGCAGCAGATTGGGGGGAAATTTCATGGAATCCCGAGAGTGGACTTGCGGCGGCGCGCCGGCATGCCGCTGCGCCGATATGAGACTGGATTATATTTCATTACAATACGGACTGACTGCGCGGGCTGACTGCGCGGACTGACCGTGCAATTCCCTCTCTCTTTCTCCGACTGCCCCATGTTCTCAATTCTGCTGCCCACTTGGAACAACCTGCCCTTCCTCAAGCTGTGCGTCGAGAGCATCCGCAAGAATTCGACCGTGCCGCTGCAAATCATCGTCCACGTCAACGACGGCAGCGACGGTTCGCTGGAGTGGGTCAAGCAGCAGGGGCTGGACCATACCCATTCGCCGGCCAATATCGGCATCTGCCACGCGGTCAACATCGCCGCCACCCTAGCGCGCCACGACTACATCGTTTATCTGAACGACGACATGTATTGCTGCCCCGGCTGGGACAGTCGCCTGCTGGAACGCATCCAGAGCCTGGACACCGACCTGTTCCTGCTGTCCGGCACCATGATCGAACCGCGCGGCTCGGGCAACCCCTGCGTGAGCATCGCCGACTTCGGCAGCGACCCGCTTAGCTTCAAGGAACAGGACTTGCTGAACGCGCTGCCGACGCTGACCAAACCCGACTGGTACGGCGCCACTTGGCCGCCGACGGTGGTGCACCGCGACTGGTGGTTCAAGCTCGGCGGCTATAGCAGCGAACTGACGCCCGGCATGAGCAGCGATAACGATTTCTCGATGAAACTGTGGCACGCCGGCTGCCGCATCTTCCTCGGCATCGGCGATGCGCTGGTCTATCACTTCCAGTCGAAGACCACCGGCAAGATCGTCAAGAACAATGGCGGTCGCCAGTTCTTGAACAAATGGGGCATGACGCAATCAACCTTCGACCGTTTCTACCTGCGGCGCGGTACGGTGGCGCAAGGTATCGTCTTGCCGGAAGCGGATACTAACAGCGGCGCGGCGC
>JAFECY010000281.1 GCA_018241865.1 Pseudomonadota bacterium
CAAACCCACGTAGTACGTAGCATCTTGACAGCAGACAGCACTCTCAAGGCAAGGATGCGGATAAGCCTATAAACGTTCTTTGTTTTCCGCCGCCAGCTTCCGCAACACCAACCCCGCCGCCACCAACCCGAATGACGCCGTCACCACCATCGCCGAACCGAAGCCGGCGCAGTTCAATCCGGTGATGCCTGCGCTGTCTTCCTCATCCACCGCGCAGGCCTCGTCCGTTTCGGGAAAGCGCAGCGGCTCGGTCGAGAACACCGCGTCGATGCCGAACTTGTTCTTGATCCCGCGCGGAAAACCATGCTGCTGCCGCAGCAGCTTGCGTACTTTCGCCAGCAGCGGTTCCTGCTCGGTGCGGCACAGGTCGCGCACGTCGATTTTGGTCGGATCGATCTGGCCGCCGGCACCGCCGATAGTGACCAGCGGGATGCCGTGCTGGCGGCAATGGGCGATCAGCGCGGTCTTGGCGCGCACGTTGTCGATGGCGTCGATCACGTAGTCGTAATGGCCGGCGCCGACCATTTGCGCGATATTGTCGGGGGTGATGAAATCCTCGACCTCGGTGACCCGGCACAGCGGGTTGATCTGCGCGATGCGCTCGGCCAGCGCGGTCACCTTGGCTTGGCCGAGCGTGTCGGTCAGGGCGTGAATCTGGCGGTTGATGTTGGATTCGGCCAGGTTGTCGAGGTCGATCATGGTGATGCGGCCGACCGCGCTGCGTGCCAGCGCTTCCACCACCCAGGAGCCGACGCCGCCGACGCCGATCACGCAGACATGCGCATGGTGAAAACGCTCCAGCGCCGCCGCGCCGTACAAGCGAGCGATGCCGCCGAAACGGCGTTGGTAATCGATGTCGGCTTCGGGGGTGTCGGGGATTTGAATTTCAGCGTGCATGCGGGGATTTTAACCGACGACAATACGACAATTATCCTAAAATGAGTTTCCGCCAACGGCTTTTTTCCTTCGCCGCGCTTCACTTCCGAAAAACATGATGACCCAGCCCCTCTTTGCCGCCGCGCCCGGCTTCGATCAACCGCTGGCCGTGTTGAAGCATTGCCACGACCGCATCCGCAAGCAACTGGCCACGCTGAAAAAATTGCAGGCCCATTTGCCGGCGGCGGGCGCCGACCTTGAGGCGCAACAAGCCGCGCATGCCATCCTGCGCTACTTTAACGATGCGGCGCCGCTGCATCACGCCGACGAGGAAGACGATCTGCTGCCGCAACTGGAAGCGAGCGCGCAAGGCGAAGATGCGCAGACACTGGCAACGCTGCTGCCGCTGATCCTGCGCGAGCACCGCGAAATGGAAACGCTGTGGCGCGCGCTCGATGCACAGCTCGCCGCGATTGCGACGGGCCGCGCGGCGGCGCTGTCGGAGGAGGATGCCGGGCGCTTTGCGATGTTGTACGATGCACATATGCAGCGCGAGGAAACGCAGATCGCCCCGATGGCGATGCGGCTCTTCAGCGCCGAGCACATGACCCGGCTGGGCGATGCCATGCGCGCACGCCGGGGCCTCGCCACCAGTTGAGAAAGTAGTCGCGCATGTCGATCGCCAGCCTTCGCAAGGATTACAGCCACGCCAGTTTGTCGGAAACCGATGTCAATGCCGACCCGATCAAACAATTCGCCAAATGGTTCGGCGAAGCGCTGAAGGCGGAAGTGCCGGAAGCCAATGCGATGAGCGTGGCGACGGTGGCAAGCAACGGCCGGCCATCGTCGCGCATCGTACTCATCAAAGAATTCGACGAACGCGGCTTCGTTTGGTTTACCAATTACGACAGTCGCAAAGGGCAAGAATTACAGCGTAATCCGCATGCGGCGCTACTGTTCCACTGGATAGAGTTGGAACGTCAAGTGCGCATCGAGGGCAAGGTGGAGTGCGTACCGGCGGCGGAAAGCGACGCCTATTACCACAGCCGGCCGCTGCTCTCGCGTCTGGGTGCGCATGCTTCGGCGCAGAGCATGCCGGTGGCCAGCCGCAAGGAATTGGAAGACCGCTTCGCAGCAACGCAGCAAGAGCTCGGTGAACAACCACCGCGCCCGACCAACTGGGGCGGCTACCGGCTGCGGCCGGACATGATCGAATTCTGGCAAGGGCGGCCGTCGCGCCTGCATGACCGCATCGTGTACGAGCGGCATGCGGACGGTAGTTGGCGGCACCTGCGCCTGCAGCCGTAGCGGTGCGTGCCGGTGATGCTCAGGTTTCTTGCTTCATCCTGTCCGCGAATATTTTGCGGAACTTCGCCACCTTGGGCGCGACCACGAAGGCGCAATAACCCTGCATCGGATTCTGCCGGTAGTAATTCTGGTGATAGGCCTCGGCCTTGTAATACACCGGCGCCGGCAGCAGTTCGGTGACGATGGGTGCATCCCAGACATTAGCCATCTCAGCCATCACATGCTTGGCAGTGTCTTCCTGCTGCGGGCTGTGGAAAAAAATCACCGAGCGATATTGCGTGCCGCTATCGTTGCCCTGACGATTGAGCGTGGTGGGATCGTGGATGGTGAAGAAGATTTCCAAAATATCGCGGTAAGCGACCTCGGCTTGGTCGAATACGATCCGCACCACTTCGGCATGGCCGGTCGCGCCGCCGCATACCTGTTCATAGCTCGGGTCCGGCATCTTTCCGCCGCTGTAACCGGACTCGACTAACTGCACGCCTTTCAATTCCTGGTACACCGCTTCGAGGCACCAAAAGCAGCCGCCGCCGAGGGTGGCGATTTCTGTCGTCATAATCGTCTCCGTACGCTTTTTTATGCTTCCGACTTTACCGCAAAGCCCGCTGCCGCGCATGATTTTTTCGCCGGGCTTATGGAAGAGAAAACGCGATCCGACGTGCTTTTTTTTCGCGTTGATCGACGAAACGCAATACCGAATCGACCG
>JAFECY010000282.1 GCA_018241865.1 Pseudomonadota bacterium
ATGCCAGGCAACCATGCCAGCAACATGGTTTTGGCGCCATACCGCTGCAACCAACCGAACCAGCGCGTCTGACGCTCGTGAGCGAAAATTTGCTGGGCGCCATAACCCATCCAGTAATCCACCACGCCCCCCAGCGTATTGCCCAGCGTGGCGACCAGAATGACCGGCCAAAACAGCGCCGCATTGGCCTTGACGACTGCGAACACGGCCGGCTCGGAACCCATCGGCAGCAGCGTGGCCGATACGAAGCTAATCAAAAACGCCGACAGCAAGCCGACTTCGGGGACGGCCAACGCATGCAATAGCCAGTGAATTGCTGATTCGATCATGGAGAGAGAAGATGAGCGCGACTGCCAGTCGCACGAGCGCTCCATTATAATGAGCCACTGGCATGTGCGCCGACTGCGCGCCAACCACATGCCAACCGCGCGTCAACGATATCCGACCATGACCACCAATTACCTGACAAAAATTCTCAACGCCCGCGTCTATGACGTCGCCATCGAATCCCCGCTCGAATTCGCGCCTTCGCTATCGGCACGCTTGGAAAACCAGATTTATTTCAAGCGCGAAGACATGCAAAGCGTGTTCTCCTTCAAGCTGCGCGGCGCTTACAACAAGATGGCGCACTTGACGCCGGCGCAATTGAAGCGCGGCGTGATCTGCGCTTCAGCCGGCAACCACGCGCAAGGTGTGGCGTTGGGCGCGAAACGCATGGGTTGCCGGGCAGTGATCGTCATGCCGACCACCACCCCGCAGATGAAGATCGACGCAGTGAAAGCGCGCGGCGGCGAAGTGGTGCTATTTGGCGACTCTTACTCCGACGCGGCCAAACATGCCGTCGAGCTGGAAAAGAAACTCAAGCTGACTTTCGTCCACCCTTTCGACGATCCTGACGTCATCGCAGGCCAAGGCACCATCGCCATGGAAATTCTGCATCAACACGCCGGGCCGATTCACGCCATCTTCGTCGCCATTGGCGGCGGCGGCCTCATTTCCGGCGTCGCAGCGTACGTGAAAGCGGTGCGCCCCGAGATCAAGGTGATCGGCGTGCAAACCGTCGATTCCGACGCTATGGCGCGCAGCGTCAAATCCGGCCGACGCGTGACGCTGCCGGATGTCGGCCTGTTTTCCGACGGCACCGCGGTCAAGCTGGTGGGTGAGGAAACCTTCCGTCTGACGAAGCAATATGTCGATGACATCCTGATCGTCGATACCGACGAGGTTTGCGCGGCGATCAAAGATGTGTTCCAAGATACCCGCAGCATCCTAGAACCAGCCGGCGCGCTGGCTGTGGCCGGCGCCAAAAAATATCTGGAACAAGCCAAAGCCGCGAAGAAACCGATCAAGGGCGAAACCTTGATAACCATCGCCTGCGGCGCGAATATGAATTTCGATCGCTTGCGGCTGGTGGCGGAACGCGCCGATGTCGGCGAAGCACGCGAAGCGGTGTTGGCTGTCACCATTCCCGAAGAGCGCGGCAGCTTCAAGCGTTTCTGCGAACAAGTCGGCCCACGCAACGTCACCGAATTTATCTACCGCATCAGCGAGGAAAAGCAGGCGCATGTCTTCGTCGGCGTGCAAATCGCGGCGCGCGAAGATTCGGCCAGATTGGTGAAAAATTTCGAGAAGCACGGCTTCAAGGCGCTCGACCTGACCCACGACGAATTGGCCAAGCTGCACATCCGCCACTTAGTCGGCGGCAAGAGCACGCTAGCGCAGAATGAATTGCTGTACCGCTTTGAATTCCCCGAGCGCCCCGGCGCGCTCATGCGCTTCCTCAATTCGATGGCGCCGAACTGGAACATCAGCCTGTTCCACTATCGCAGCCAAGGTGGCGACGTGGGGCGCATTCTAGTCGGCTTGCAGGTGCCCAAGAAAGAAATGAAAGCCTTCCGCGAATTTCTCGCCGGTTTGGGTTATCCGCACATCGATGAAAGCGAGAATCCGGCCTACAAGCTGTTCCTCGGTTGAAAACTGTACGGCCACCATGTCCTACGCGCCCGACGCCTCGCCTCTCGGCAAACCATCAACGTATAAGTCGGAATACGACCCGTCGTTGCTGTTCCCGATTGCGCGTCAATCCAAGCGTGACGAGATCGGCTTGACCGGTACCCTGCCTTTTTTCGGCGTCGATATCTGGAACGCCTATGAAGTGTCGTGGCTGAACCTGCGCGGAAAGCCGCAAGTGGCGATCGCCACCGTCACCGTGCCGGCCGACTCGCCCAACATCGTCGAATCGAAATCCTTCAAGCTTTACCTGAATTCTTTCAACCAAACCAAGCTGGCCGGACCAGACGCCTTGTTGGATTTGCTGCGCGCCGATTTGTCGAACGGCTTCGGTGCGCCGGTGCATGTGGCACTGACGCTGCCGCAGGATTTCGACAAACTGGCGCTAGGCGAATTGAGTGGCCTGCTGCTTGACCGACTCGACATCGATGTCGCCGCCTACACGCCGGACGCCACACTGCTGCGCGCCAGCCATGACGAACCCGTCGTCGAGGAAACACTGGTGTCGCACCTGCTGAAATCGAATTGCCTGGTCACCGGCCAACCGGACTGGGCCAGCGTGCAGATCCGTTATGTCGGCGCGCAGATCGACCAGGAAGGCTTGCTGCAATACCTGATCGGCTTTCGCAACCACAACGAATTCCACGAGCAATGCGTCGAGCGCATCTTCATGGATATCCTGCACCAGTGCCGGCCGCAAAAGCTGGCGGTGTATGCCCGCTACACCCGCCGTGGCGGGCTCGACATCAATCCTTGGCGCAGTAATTTCAGCACGGGTCAGCGACCCGCCAATTTGCGTGGCGCACGGCAATAGATTTCAATAAGGAAAATATACGATGTGCCACATCGCCCTTTTGCACCGTGTTCGTACCGTTTTATGAGTTGGCACCCCGATTTACGATTGTCGCAACCGAAATCCGGCCTATAATTGGCTCGTGGCACCTTTTGTGCGCTGCACCATTCTTATATGACCAACCTAGCAAAAATCCTGATGCCATCCAATGTCGCTCTCGACTTGGAAGTCTCCAGCAAAAAACGCGCATTCGAGCAGGCCGGCCTGATCTTTGAAAACAACTGCGGCATCGCCCGCTCGATCGTTTCGGAAAATCTGTTCGCCCGCGAGCGGCTCGGTTCGACCGGTCTCGGTCACGGCGTCGCCGTGCCGCACGGTCGCATCAAGGAATTGAAGGCACCGCAGGCCGCCTTTATGCGTTTGGCCGAACCGATCCCCTTTGAATCGCCTGACGGCCAACCGGTCACCCTACTGGTGTTCCTGCTGATCCCGGCCAATGTCACGCAGCAGCACCTCGAAATTTTGTCGGAAATCGCTGAAATGTTTTCCGATGACACCTTCCGTGCCACACTGGCGACCGATCCTGATCCGGCTTCGGTATTTGATCGCCTCGTCGCTTGGCAACCCAGCGTCAATCACGTCTGAAACGCGTGGCTCCGCTCCAGTTCACTATCATGCCCGCCTCCACTCCTCTGTCGATCCAACAACTGTACGACGATAACCGCGACCCGCTCCAACTCGGCTGGTTCGCTGGCTTTCCCGGCGGCGAGCGCCTGATTTCCGGCGATGCGATCTCCGCCGCCGACCAAGTCGGCCACCTGAACCTAATCCATTCAACTCGCATCCAGATTTTTGGCCACCAAGAAGTCGAGTACTACAAACGACTTTCGCCCAACGGTCAAAACCGTTTAATTACCGAACTAACCAACGCCAACCCGCCGGCCTTCATCGTCGCCCAAGGACTGGAAACACCGGAAGAATTTACGGCCCTCTGCGACGCACAGAATATCCCGCTGTTTTCCACTCCGCTGGCGGCAGCGCAAGTGATCGACTACCTGCGCGTCTATCTGTCGAAAAACCTAGCGCAGCGCATCACCATGCATGGCGTATTCATGGATGTGCTCGGGGTGGGCGTGCTAATTACCGGCGAATCCGGCCTCGGCAAGAGCGAACTTGGGCTGGAACTGATTTCGCGCAGCCACGGTTTGGTGGCCGACGATGTGGTGGAGTTCGCCCGCATCGCGCCTAATTTGATCGAGGGTCGCTGCCCACCGTTGTTGCAAAACCTGCTGGAAGTACGCGGCCTCGGCCTACTCGACATTCGCGCCATCTTCGGCGAAACCGCCGTGCGCCGCAAAATGCGCCTAAAGCTGATCGTTCACCTCGTACGCCGCAAGACGCTGGAAGAAAACTACGAACGGCTGCCGCTACATTCGCAAGCTGAGGAAGTTCTCGGACTCGCGATTCGCAAGGTCATCATCCCGGTCGAAGCCGGCCGCAACTTGGCCGTGTTGCTGGAAGCAGCGGTGCGCAACACCATCCTGCAATTACGCGGCATCGACACGCTCAAAGAATTTATGGATCGTCAACAAAAGGCCATGGGCGGCGACTGACAATAACGCATCCGGCATCTTCCGTTCGCCGCTTGTGCGGTATCATTTCCCCATGCGCCTTATCCTCATCACCGGCATTTCTGGCTCGGGCAAATCAGTCTGCCTGAACGCCCTTGAAGACGCCGGCTATTTTTGTGTCGATAATCTGCCTCCGGGCTTGCTACCGGCGCTGGTGGCGACACGCTTGCAGGAAGGCGGCGACCGCTTGGCGGTGGCGATGGATGCGCGCAGCGCCGATTCACTCGCAGGACTGCCGTCCGACATCCAGCACCTAAAGGATGCCGGACATGACGTCAAAGTGATCTTCCTGACCGCCAAGACCGAATCGCTGGTGGCGCGCTTTTCCGAAACGCGCCGCAGCCACCCGCTGTCGCACCGTTTTTTGCCCGGTCAAAACCCGACCTCGCGTCCGACCCTGATGGAGTGCATCACGTGCGAACGCGAAATGCTGGTTGCGATCGAAGGCCTCGGCCATGTGATCGACACTTCCGATCTGTCGCCCAACAAATTGCGCGCCTGGGTCAAAGATTTGATAGGCGCGGAACGCACACCCTTGACGCTACTGTTCGAGTCGTTTGCCTTCAAATACGGCGTACCGCTCGACGCCGATCTGGTGTTCGACGTGCGCATGGTGCCCAATCCGTATTACGACCCGACGTTACGACCGCTGACCGGCAAAGATGCGCCGGTGATCGAATTTCTCGATGCGCAAGCGCAGGCCGACGCACTGCTGACCGACATCCGCAGTTTCGTCGAAAAATGGTTGCCTGCCTTTAAGAACGATAATCGCAGTTATCTGACCGTGGCCATCGGCTGCACCGGCGGCCAACATCGCTCGGTCTATATGACCGAGAAACTGGCTGCTTATTTTCACGCCACGGAACGGGTGCTACTGCGCCACCGCGAACTTGCCTTAACCGCCTCGCCATGAATACCGCCACCCACCCTTCGGCCGCTGCAGATGCGCGCTGGATTCCCTTGTTTCCATTGCACACCGTGTTATTTCCCGGCGGTCTGCTGCCGCTGAAAGTGTTTGAAGCGCGTTACATCGACATGGTGAGCGCCTGCATGAAACAGGAGCAGCCCTTCGGCGTGGTGCTGATCCATTCGGGACAAGAAGTCGGCCTCGCCGCCGAACCGGAAGCAGTCGGCTGTCTGGCTCACATCACGCAGTGGGATATGGCGCAAGCTGGCGTGCTGATGCTGAAGACACGCGGCGGCGAACGCTTTCGCATTCTGGAAACGCGGACGCTGCACGATCAGCGCTTGGAAGCGCGCATCGACACCATCGCCGCCGATCCCGAACAAAATGTCATCAGCGAAATGCACCTGCATTGCGCCAAGGCGCTCCGTTCGGTGGTAGAGGCAATTCAAAACAAAGGCCGGGAAGAACAAGGCGCGGCTTACCAGAGCCCGTTCGACACACCACTGCAATTAGACGACAGCGGCTGGGTCGCCAACCGCTGGTGCGAGATACTGCCGATCTCACTGAAAGCGCGGCAGAA
>JAFECY010000283.1 GCA_018241865.1 Pseudomonadota bacterium
CTAAAGATGCCGAGTGAAATGCTCCAGCGCATCGGTGAATTGTCTTGCACCAAGTAAAAATCGGTGATGCCCATCCGGCGCAGCTCGCCGATTTTCTTTTCCGCGTTTTCCTTGTTTCCTTGCGGCGGGATAAACACCATATGACTACCACCCTCGGTCAACGTGCGGCGACTCAAGCGCTTGCCCAGCGCTAGCGGCGTCAATTGCGCCTCGAAACGTTTAGCCTCGGCATCGCTGAAATTGCCAAACTCGGTACAAGCCGGCACGACCGTTGCATCTTGATTTTTACTGGCATCGGCCGCCACCGCAGGCAGCGTATCGATATCCGCCGCATCAGCAAGCGCCTTTTTCCCCGTATCGGCAACGGCCGGCTTGCCGGTATTGGCCGGCAGCAGACGGATTTTATCGGCATTGAGCTGCTTCGCCAGTCGCCCCGGCTCGTGGTTGTCGGCGAACCAAGTGTCGAGATAACCCTGCTGGTAGGCCAGCAAAGCGCCATTCGCCAACAATAAAAGCCAGAAGAAAAATTTCAGCATGCTTATTCTTTGTGGATAAAGGAAGTGTGTGCGGCGGCAACCTGCAAACCGATCAGCACCAGATTATCCACGCTCTCGCAGGCAACCGAAAGATGCGGCGCAATAAAAGTCGCCGCACCACCCGACAACACACACGTCACCGGGCCGCCCTGCGTTGCCGCATGCGTTACCAGCGCCCGCTCGATCGCGCCGACTTGCGCATGGATGCAACCGCTGACTATGGCGTCGTTGGTATTGTCGGCAAACAGTTGGGCGATGCTGTCGCGCTCCGGCACTTGCGGCAGTTGTGCGGTGTGACGCGCCAGTGAGCCGGCCATCAGGCCGAGCCCCGGCAAGATCATGCCACCGACAAAATGACCCTCTGCCGTCAGCGCATCGACCGTGGTGGCGGTGCCGCAGGTAGCAACGAGCAAGGCGCGCCCCGGAAACAAAGCACGTGCGCCGATCATCGAAGCGAAGCGATCGCTGCCGAGCTGGTTTGGATCACGATAATTGTTGACGACGCCGGCCAGTTCCGCCCGTGCTGCGAACCACTCGAACGGCACCGGCTTCAAGCCGACTGCGCGCAAGATCATGTTGTCGAGCTGCGCGCGCATCGTCTCACCGGCCACATTCGACAACAGCACATGCGTAATGTCGATACCCTGCAGCGCATCGCCGAGCAAGCGGCTATCTTCCTTGCGCACTGAACCGTACTGCGTCCAGTGTCCGAGTGCGGCCTGGTTAGGCACGTCGCTTTCCGTCAGCGACCTCACCAGCGCCCCCACCAGTGCCCATTTAATGCGGGTGTTTCCCGCGTCAACCAGCAATAGCATGCTGCCCCTCCTGTCGGCGCAACGACACGTCGCCCGCCATCACCGCAACACGACCGGCGTCGGTGTCGAGCAGCAAGCGCCCCGTCGCATCGACCCCAACCGCCACGCCGACATGCAAAATTTGGCCGTGATCGATGATGCGCACCGCCTGCCCGGCATGGGCATGCAAGAGATTCCAGCGCGCGGCGAAGGGCGCGAATCCTTCGCGTGCGAACTGCGGCAAAACCGTCGCCAAACCCTGTGCCAGCACCGCCAGCAATTGATTGCGGTTAGCACCCACCGGCAGTGCTGCGGCCGTACCGCCAATTTTTTGCTGCAGCGTCTGCGGCATGGCCAGATTCAAACCAACGCCGATCACTGCCCAAGTCAGCACGTCGCCATCCTGCCGCGCCGTCGCAGTTTCGACCAAGATACCGCCCAGCTTTTCGTCGTGCAGCAACAAATCGTTCGGCCATTTCAAGCGCGCATCCACGCCCTGCGCCGCCAAAGTTTCCGCCAGCGCGACGCCGACCACCAAGGGCAAACCCAGCAGCGCCGACACGCCACACTGAAAAGGCCACGCCAGGGAAAAAGTCAGGCTGGCCGTCGGCTCGGCATGCCAGACGCGACCCGCGCGACCGCGACCCGCCGTCTGGGTTTCAGCGACGCGCAACACCGGATCGGACAATTGCTCGGCCCGCGCCAGCAAATCGGCATTGGTCGAGCCGGTTTCGTTGACGATTTCGATGGCGATGTGCGGCGACATCGGCAGCACGAGAGAGGCAATGCGGTCGGCAGACAAGAGGCTGTTCATGTCTGCATTGTATAGCGGTGGATAGTGCGATAACAGGTGTTCGTGGCTGGCGTCGCGTTTCAACACCTCATCCCACCGTAAAAAAGAACCGCGCCCCTTTTCCCACCTCGGTTTCCACCCATATTCTTCCGCCGTGTCGATGCACGATGCGTTGGGCGGTGACCAAGCCGAGACCGTGGCCTTCGATGTCGGCGTCGGTATGCAGGCGCTGGAAGGCATGAAATAATTTTCCGGCGTGCGCCATGTCGAAGCCGGGGCCGTTGTCGCTGACGCAGTAGGCCGTTTCACTGCCTTTCAATCGAGCGTGAAAGCCGATCACGACGTGCGGGCTGTTGACGGTGTATTTCCAGGCGTTGCCGATCAAGTTATCGAGCACGATGCGCATCAATTTTGCATCGGCACGGATGCGTAGGCCGGGTTCGATGTCGATGTCCAATTGCCGATGCGGTTCGCGCAACCGACATTCTTCTACGGCATCTTGCGCCATGACGGACAGATCAACGTCCTCGCGCACCAATGCGCCGCGCGTCTGGCGCGACATACGTAACATGGCGTCGATCATGCCGCCCATGCGCTGAGCGGCGTTGCGCACGCGGCGCAGGTAATCATTCGCGGTGTCGTCGAATAGTGCGCGGTAGTCCTCGGCTAGCGCCTGACTAAAGCCATCGACGCTGCGCAAGGGGGCGCGCAAATCGTGCGAAATCGAGTAGGCGAAAGAGTCGAGTTCTTGGTTGGCGGCGGCGAGGTCGCTGGTGCGCTGAATCACGCGTTGTTCCAACTCTTCATTCAATTGCCGCAGCGCTTGCTCGGCGTTGCGCTGATCGGTCATATCGCTGCCGATGCTGATGCTGCCGATCGGACGGCCGTCTGGATCGCGCAGCAGCGAGCTGGACCAAGCGATCAAGCGTTCGTGGCCGCCGCGCGTGCGTAACATGGTCGAGTTGCTGCAATGGCCGTGCGCGTGTAGTTCGGCGAGCAGGCGCCGCTGTAGCGCCTCGTCGCGCACTGGCGCAGAAAGCAGCGCTTCCGTCCAGTCGCGACCGATCAATTCTTCCTCGGCATAACCCGACAATTCGCGCAGATAGGGATTGACGTATTCAATCGCGCCAGCCATGTCCAAGGTCAGCACTGCCATGTGGGCGTGCTCTAGGAATGCGCGCCAGCGTCGTTCGCTTTCGCGCGCGACTTTCTCGGCGCGGGTACGTTCGGCGATCTGTTGTTCGAGGTCGGCGTAGAGCAGCGCGTTTTCGAGCGCGGTGCCGACCTGACGCAGCATCGATTCGAGCAGCGTCAACGCGTCAGCGAAACTGTCGCCTTGGGCGCGCTCCATGTACAACGCGCCGAGCAAGCGGCCTTGACGCAAGATGGGCAAGCACAGCACGGCGGACACGGTGCGGGCTTGCCAGCAGGGTAATGCGCCGTACAGCGGATGGGTAGCGGGCGCGGCCAGCACCAGCGGCATGCGTTGTTCGCAACTATCCACGATCATCTGCCCCGGATAATCGCCGGCGTCCTGCATTGCCAGCGGCAGCGCGTGATCGTCGGCCGCGCCGTGCTGGCCTTCGAGCATCAGCTCACCTTCGCGCACGATGAAGGCGGCGACGCGACTGGTGCCGGCGGCCAGCGCCAACAAGGGCAGCAATTGACGCAGCAGACGATCGAGGTGGATATTGCCGAGCGCCGCCAGCACCGCTTGCGATGCCATCGTGGCCAAGTCGCCATCGACGCGGTCGGCACCGGCGGTAAATTCGGGATAACGCAGTTGCAATTGCCGCACCTTGGACGGCGCGCCCCAAGCGCGATAGGCGACGATCGCTTCCTGCATGTGCGCACGCGCCTGATTCGGCAACCGCATCTCGCCGAAATAATCGGCCAACCGCTCCAGCGCCAGCGCCTGCAGCAACAGATGTTTTTGCGTGCGCGCCTGCTCGATGGCGGCGTGATAAGCAGCCAACGCCGCCTCGGTCTGTTCGCGTGCGCGCAATAGTTCGGCGCGCAGCAATTCGGCGCGCTGGCAAAAATTATCCGGGCCGGTGAGACTCCAAGCATCCATTGCCTTGAGTGCTGCCGGCAGTGCGGCGACATCGCCGGTCGCATGCAGGATCAAGCCGCGCCAAAAATAATGTTCAGGAACGGCAAGCTGGCCGCCGACGGCATCGAGATTGCCGTCGGCATGCAAAATCCAGCGTTGCGCCAACGCGTTTTCACCATGCATCCAGGCGAGGATAGCCTGCGTCAGGCCAAACCAATGGTAGGGTGACTTGGCTGGCAATGCCTGCAATTGTTTTTCCAGCGCGGCCGCATCGAAATCGGCGCTATCGAACAAAAACGGCGCGTGAGTCTGCCCTTGCCAAGCACGCAGCCATTGTCGATTCATGGCGTACATCAGCGCAATCGGGGCGGCGTTGATCTGGCGGATCACCGGGTCGGTTTGCTCCAAGGAGGTCATCAATGTCGGGATCGACTCCCCGGCCATGATGCGCGCGCGAAAGCGAAAACTCAGGGCAAGGCCAATGTAGAGTTTGTCGGCATGGAGTAGCGCTTGTTCGTAGCAGCGATCCAACATCTGGTCACCGACAGCGACTGGCTGCGTCCAGTGCGCCACCATCGAACCGTAGATAAAGTCGATATGCGCGCGCTGCAGAGGGTCTGTCACTTTCTGCGCGAGCTGCAGAGCGGTCTGGGCATAATCCTCGGCTTCGGCATAGGCGCCGTGGTGCGCACCGAGGATGACGGCATAACTCATCACGCCGAACGACAGTGCTGCCTTATGGCGCGTGACCAGCCCGTAATCCAACATGCGCATCGTGATGTAAGCATAGGGGTGCTTACCCATCTGATAGCCGGCGTTGTACAGGCGCAGCAGCAGGTCGGCGACGATTTCTTCCTCGGCACTGCAATCGGCTGGCTCGTCGATCATGCGTTGCCGGTCTTCCTCCGCCAGCCGTTGATGCAGCGCCGGCTCCTCGCGCGCGATGGCGGCAGCGAGCGCTTGGTTGTCGCTACCGAGCGTGATGCCGAATTCGCCTAAGCAGATGCCGCCCAAGTCCCAGGCGTCGCGCGCGCGCCCGGCGTTGAGCGCAAACATAATCATGATGCCGTAAATGCGCGCACGATCGAGTCGATTGCGCGCATGCGCGATCGCCGCCTCGAACAATTCGTTGGCCAGCGTCAACTCACCGGTGGCGTACGCGCATTCCGCGCTCTCCTTCATCAACTCGAAAGCGATCGCGTAATGACTCTCCCAAGCGGTACTCGGCAGCAAGGCATGGCCAGCGCGAAAGAAACCCAGCGCGGCCTCAAATGCAGCGGACGACTTGGCGCGGCGACCAGCGCGCAAGTTAAGATCGGCCACCTGCAGACGCTCATCCGGTTCCAGTAGCAGACTGGCGTGATTAAACTGATCGGCCAAATCGAAGCTGGCGGCGTCGAGTTCATCCGGCGCAGTCAGAGATAACAGCAAACGGCCGATACGCAAGTGTTGTTGTTGCCGTTCGCGCTCAGGAAACAGACGATAGGCCGCTTGTTGGATGCGGTCGTGAGCGAAACGCCAAACACCGTCGCGCACGTGCTCGACCAGTTGCGCTTCACGGATGCGTTCCAACAAATTGTGCACATCCGACAGCGACAGATCGAGGATGCGCGCCAATCCGTCTGCGCTAAATTCCGTACCGAGGCAAGCGGCGCAGGACAACAATTCCTGCTGTTCGAGCGACAGTTCGCGCAGCCTAGCTTCCATGAAACTGACGATATTGCCGGCCAACCGCGCCTCGGCCAGCCGACCGGCGTCCCATTGCCAGCCGCGCTCGTCTTGACGCAGCACGCCGCGTTCGCGCAACGAGCCAAGCAATTGCGCGACGAACAACGGATTGCCTTCCGATTGCTGTTGCAGCCAAGCAGCGGGAGCGGCAGCCGCCGCCGGACGCAAACCATACGCATCCGCCAGCCATTCTTCGATATCAGCAACCGATAATGCCCCCAGTTGGATGACGACCGGCGGCGGTGTTTGTTTCTCTAAATTTTCCAGCAGCGGCGTGAGCGGATGCAGCGCGGTGACTTCGTTGTCGCGGAAAGTGCCGAGCAGGATGAGATGACCGGACAAACCATCGCCGCCGAAATGGCGCAACAAGCGCAAGGTGGCGACATCGGCCCATTGCAGATCGTCGAGGAACAGCAGCAGCGGGTGGCCGGCGCGCGCGAAGCAAGTGATGAGGCGAGCGAATGCCGCTTCCAATCGTTGCTGCGCATCTTTGGGCGGCAGCGTCGCCGGCGTCGGCAAACTGCCGAGTAGCTCGACCAATTCAGGCAACACATCGGCCAGCGGCGCAAGTTGCGCACTCGTATCGCCGCGCAAAATATCGCGCCATTGTGCGCGTTCGTTTTCCGGTAGCGCCAAAACCGCTCGCAATAATGTACGCAAGGCGACGATCAACGCGCCGTAAGGTGTATGGCGATGGAACTGCTCGAATTTGCCTGCGCCGAACTGCGTGGAAGAAAGCTGCAACGTTTTGCGCACAAACTCGATCAAACTGGTCTTGCCGATGCCGGCCGATCCTTCGATGAGCACCCATACCGGACGACTCGGATTGACTTGACGGCAGGCGTGGGTCAGTTTGGCAATCGCCAGATGACGACCGTACAGCGGCGCGATCGGCTGACCGGACACCTGCTACGCCTTTACGTGCGCAACACCGTCGGCCGGCACCCATTGTTCCGGCCGGCCGAACAGATAACCTTGTGCATATTCGACGCCGAGCTTGCGTAATTCTGCCAACACATCTTCCGACTCGACAAATTCAGCGATGGTTTGCAGGCCCATGGCGTGACTGATTTTGTTGATCGCTTCGACCATCGCTAAGTCGATCGGATCGCGCGCAATGTCGCGCACAAAGCTGCCGTCGATCTTGACGTAATCAACCGGCAGATGTTTGAGATAGCCGAAAGAAGACAGGCCGCTGCCGAAATCATCCAGCGCAAAACGACAACCCAACGCGCGCAGCCGAGTAAACAACGGAATGGTTTCGGCAATGTTGGCGATCACTGCGGATTCGGTGATTTCGATGCAGATGCGTTCTGGCGGAATGGCAAACTCGATCAATTTCGCTTGCACGAAATCGAAGAAACTGGCGTCGTTGACGGTCGCGCCAGAAACGTTGATAAACAAGATCGCCTCGTCGCCGTCCTGATCGAAGGAGACGATCTTTTTTTCGATGGCGGAAAACAAACGCTGCACCACCCAGCGATCGATCGCCGCCATCAACTTAAAGCGTTCAGCCGCGGGGATGAACACGTTAGGCGGAATCAGCGCTTCGTTTTCATCGACCATGCGCAGCAAAATTTCGTGGCACGCCACCTTCGGCGCACCATCTCGATCGATGCGATAAATCGGTTGGCGGTACAAGGTCATGCGGTTTTCTTCGAGCGCTTGGCTGATGCGCGCAATCCACTGCATTTCCTTGCGGCGACGCGCCAGTTCTTGGTCGTCGGTGTGATAGACGTGCAAGCGATTGCGGCCGAGTTCCTTGGCGGCATAGCAAGCGACGTCGGCCGCGCTCAATGCTTCGCTGGCGCTGATCGTGTCGGCTGAAATCTGGGTGACGCCAACGCTGCAACCCACCTGAAAGCTAGCGTCGTGCCACTGAAAACGAAAATCAGCGATCAATTCTTGCAGCTTGCCGACAATCTTCAAACCTTCATCGATAGGGCAATTCGACAGCAGCAAACCAAATTCGTCACCACCCAACCGCGCCAAAGTATCGCTGGCACGAATATGCAGACCAAGCATCGCCGCCAGCCGACGCAACAGTTCGTCACCGGCCATGTGGCCGCAAGAATCGTTGACCAGCTTGAACTGATCGAGATCGAGATAGCACAGCAAATGCAGCGCCGGGCCGTGCTGCGCGATATGCACCGCATGATCGAGCGCGCGCTCGAATTCGCGGCGATTCAACAGGCCGGTGAGCGGATCGTGATAGGCATGAAAGCGCAACTCCTCTTCCGCCTTGCGGCGTGCCGTCCGAACATGCGCCTCGTCCAGCTCGCGCGCAATCACCGGCGCCAAGCGTGCCAGATTATCTTTGAGCAGATAGTCGTGTGCGCCCGCTTTCATCGCCGCCACTGCCGACACATCATCGATATAACCGGAGACAATAATAAAAGGCACATCGAGCCCGGCTTTTTTGTAAATGCCGAGCGCGTCGTGCGCGTTGAAGCCGGGCATGGCGTAGTCAGCAATAATCAAATCCCAAGCTGCGTCGGCCAGCGCTGCCGCCATGTCGGTACTGTTATCGACGCGCTGATAATCCGGCACATAACCCTCCTTGCGCAGCAGCCGCAGCAACAACTGGGCATCATCGTCGTCGTCCTCGACCAACAGCACGCGCAACACGGTGGTTCTCATGCGGCACCTCGCTCGGGCGGCAAGGTGTTGTGGCCGATCCAGTAACCATGCAGATCGCGCACCATCTGCACGAAGCGATCGAAATCGAGCGGCTTGCGCAGGTAACTATTGGCTCCGGCAGTGTAGGCATCGGCGATGTCGCGCGGCTCGTCCGAGGAAGAGAGAATGACAATCGGAACGACGGCAGCAGTGGATATGGCGCGCAAACTGCGCAGTACAGACAAACCGTCGCGACCCGGCATCTGCAGATCGAGCAGCACCAGCGCGGGCGTATCGCCGTCGGCATCCTGCAGTTGCGCCTCGGGCGGCCGATCGTTCTCGGCGACACGCAAGCATTCTTTCAACCCGGCTTTGGCAAAAGCCCGCCGCGCCAGCAGGATTTCATCCTGACTATCTTCCACCAGTAACACCCAATTTTTCATGTTTCCGCGCTCTTCTTGCCCGCTCTTCTTGCCTCTTCTTGCTATTCCCACACTGCTTTATAGCGGC
>JAFECY010000284.1 GCA_018241865.1 Pseudomonadota bacterium
ATCAGCTCCGCACATGGAAATCATGGCGCCGCCCGGCATGGAAGAAATGACCGAGCAAATCAAGTCGATGTTTTCCGGCATGGGCGGAGAACGCAAAAAAAATCGCAAGCTGAAGATCAAAGAAGCGATGAAGTTATTGGTCGAAGAAGAAGCGGCCAAATTAGTCAACGATGACGAGTTGAAACAACAAGCCATCGCCAATGTCGAACAGAACGGCATCGTCTTCCTCGATGAAATCGACAAAATCGCCAGCCGCTCGGAAACCGGCAGCGCCGATGTCTCGCGCGCCGGCGTGCAACGCGACTTGCTACCGCTGGTGGAAGGCACTGCCGTCAACACCAAATACGGCATCATCAAGACCGACCACATTCTGTTCATCGCCTCCGGCGCTTTCCATCTGGCCAAGCCATCCGATTTGATTCCTGAACTGCAAGGTCGCTTCCCGATCCGGGTCGAACTGGAATCACTGTCGATTGCCGATTTCGAGCGCATCCTGACCGGCACCGATGCCTGTCTGACGCGGCAATACCAAGCGCTGCTGGCAACCGAAAACATGACGATCGAATTTGCCGACAGCGGCATCAAGCGGCTGGCGGAAATCGCTTACTCGGTCAACGAGAAAACCGAAAACATCGGCGCGCGTCGGCTGTACACCGTGATGGAAAAATTGCTGGAGGAATTGTCCTACACGGCCGGCCATGAAAGCGGCCGGAGCGTGGTGATCGACGCCGCCTATGTCGAAGACAAGCTGGGCACGTTGGCGGTCAACGACGATCTGTCGCGTTACGTCTTGTAATCATGGCGAACAAGGCGCTCGCCAAGCGGCAGAAAATGACGCTACGCACCGAGCCGTCACGCCCGGCTCTCAAACCGCGCAATCCTCTCGTGGTGCCGGCCAGACAGCGCGTCGCCGGCCCGCACAAACAGACTGCGTCCGGCCAACGGCAGCAACAGCAACGTGATCTGGATCAGTTGCTGATCGATGCGAAAAAAACGAAGGAATAAGATTTCAGCGTTGCTGCGGCTGTGGCGGAGGCTGTGGCGCTTGACCAGCCGGCGGTGGTAAGTTGGTTAGAGGCGCATTGTTGACCGGCTCTGATGCAGGGCTACCTGCCGGCGCCATTTGCAAACCATCCTGCGCGCGCGCACTTTCCGGCAGTTCGACTCGCTTGCTGACGCCGCCGTCGAGCAGCACCACATACAGCGGATGTACTTCTTTGACTGTCACGCCGGCCACAGCTTCGCCGCCCTCGCGCACCGGTTGCGCCGGCTTGCCATCGGCTGACAGGATCGCTACGCTTTCGCCCGGCGAGCCCGACATCACCACGCCCTTCAACTGAAAATTGGTTGCGACCGCAGCAGCCGGCCGACCACCAAACACGGCAGCAGCGGCATCGACACGCACTTCGGCGCGCGGCGCTTGCGGCGGCGCCATCACCTGACGCGCTGCCGGCTTGAACAAAGTCATCCCCCACAAGGCCAGCGATACGCACAGCGCAATGAACAAGATGAAACTCGCGATCAGGGGCAAACGCTTCATGGACTTTCCTTGACTATCGTACCAATTGGTTGATCTCGATGATGGGCATCAGCACCGCCAGCACAATCAGCAACACCACCACACCCATGGCCAAGATCAAAGCCGGCTCCAGCAACCCGGCGATGGTCAGCGCGCGTCGTTCGAGATCGGCTTCTTGCGCATTGGAGGCACGTTCCAGCATGGCCGGCAATTCGCCGGTGACTTCGCCAGCGCGGATCATGTGGATCAGCATCGGCGGAAAATGCGGATGCGCCGACAGCGAACGCGCCAAGCCGACGCCTTCGCGTACCGAATTGGTGGCGTCCTCGACTTGCTCGCGCATGGCGACATTGGACAGCGTATCGCGGCTGGTTTGCAAGGCACGCAAAATCGGCACGCCGGAGCCGGTGGTGATTGCTAGCGTACTGGCGAAGCGCGCGGTGTTCAGGCTGCGCTCAAACTTTCCGTACAAAGGTGCGCTCAGCAACCAGGTATGCCAACGCAATTTGATGTCCGGGTTCTTCAACAGATTGCGCCAAATGATGTAGGCCGTCACCGCCACCACGGCGACGATCCAGCCGTAGTTGCGAACGAAATCCGAAATCGCCAACATCATCACCGTCAGGAAGGGCAGCTTCTGTTTGGTGTTGGCGAATACCGACACGATCTGCGGCACCACGTAGGACAGCAGAAAAATCACGATGGCAAACGCCACCACCGTCACGATGGCAGGGTAAGTGAAAGCCAGCTTAACCTTCTGCACCAGCGCATTGCGCCGCTCGATGTAATCGGCCAAGCGCGACAGCACACGCGCCAATTGACCGATCTGTTCGCCGGATGCCACCAGCGCGCGGTAAATATCGGGAAAGTCACGCGGGTGCTGCGCCAGCGCATCCGACAGCGACGCACCCGCCATCACCTCGGAGCGGATCGACGCAACTAGGTCGCGCATGTAATTGCGCTCGGCTTGTTCCAGCAAAGCGGTAAAGGCTTGCTCCAGTGGCAGCCCGGCTTCCAGCAAGCTGGCGAGCTGGCGCGTGAACAACGCTGTTTCCACTGTCGAAAGCTTGTCGCCGAAGGCGCGGGTTTTGGTGACGCCGGCCGCATCGACTTGCGTTTGAATCGCATCGACTGCCAGTGGCGTCAAGCCTTGCGTGCGCAAGTCGGCACGCGCAGCACGTGCGCTGTCGGCATTGAGTACACCTTTCTTGGTAGCGCCGCTGTCGTCAACGGCTTCGTAGCGAAATGCTGGCACGATGAGCGGAGCCTTATTCCTTGGTCACGCGCAGCAGTTCGGCTTGCGTGGTCAGACCTTCTGCTAGCCAGCGTTCGCCATCCTCGCGCATCGTCCGCATGCCGTGCTTTTGCGCCACGGCGCGGATGTCAGCTTCCGACGATTGATTGTGAATCAATGTGGCGATTTCTTCATTCGTCTGCAGCAATTCATACACACCAACCCGTCCCTGATAACCGGTATGACCGCACTGTTCGCAACCGACCGCATGCCACAGATGGCCGTCGTGACGACGGCAATGCGGACACAATTTGCGCACCAGACGCTGTGCCACCACACCGAGCAGCGATGACGACAGCAGGAAGGGTTCGATGCCCATGTCGAGCAAACGGGTGACGGCGGCGGCGGAATCGTTGGTGTGCAGCGTCGCCAGCACCAAGTGGCCGGTGAGCGAAGCTTGCACGGCAATCTGCGCGGTTTCGAGGTCGCGAATTTCGCCGATCATAATCACGTCCGGGTCTTGCCGCAGGATGGCGCGCAAAGCCTTGGCGAAAGTCATGTCGATCTTGGCGTTGACTTGCGTCTGACCGACGCCGCCGAGTTCGTATTCGATGGGATCTTCCACCGTCAGGATGTTGGTGGTGATGGCGTTCAGACGCGACAGCGCCGCGTACAAAGTCGTGGTCTTGCCGGAACCGGTTGGCCCTGTGACCAGCACGATGCCGTGTGGCTGCGCGATCAGACGATCGAACTCCGGCAACACTTCCGGGCTCATACCGAGGTTGCTCAAATCAAGATGGCCGGCTTCTTTGTCGAGCAAACGCAGCACCGCGCGTTCGCCGTGACCGGTCGGCAAAGTGGATACGCGCACATCCACCGCCTTGCCGCCGATGCGCAAGGTAATGCGGCCATCTTGCGGCAGGCGCTTTTCAGCGATGTCGAGCTGCGCCATGATTTTGATGCGCGAGATCAATGAAGCGTGGATCGCTTTTTTCGGCCGCACGATGTCGCGCAGCGTGCCGTCGATGCGAAAACGCACGACCGAAATCTGCTCGAAGGGTTCGATGTGAATATCGGATGCACCGTCGCGCAGCGCCTGGGTCAGCAAGGCGTTAATCATGCGGATCACCGGCGCATCGTCTGCCGATTCGAGCAAGTCTTCGATGGCGGGCATGTCGCGCATCATCCTCGCCAGATCGAGATCGGATTCGTATTCGTCGATCACTTGCGCCGCATCGCCGCCGGAGCCGGCATAGGCTTGGGCGATGGCGGCTTCCAGTTCTTCGTGCGGCATGTTCTTCAACTTGACGCGGCCAAAGCGACGACCGATCTCGGCGATGGCAGCCGGTTTGGTGGCGGCCGACATCCAGACTTCGACCGGACCACCTTCGCTCGGACGTTGCGCCAACAAGGCGAAGTCGCGCGCGAAAGCGTAAGGCAGGAGGCGGGAATCCATCATGGCGAATATCAGGTTCGGTTAGACGTGTATCACTTCGGCGCAGCAGGCTGAGGCTGATTCTGCTGCTGACTTTGATTTTGCTGTGGCACGCCCGGCAAAACTTGCAACAGCGAGCCACCTATCGGGCGGCCGTCTTGTAGCGGCGGCAGCACCGGCACTTGCATGCTCGGCAGCACCAAAGTCGATTCCGGTTGCGAATTGGACTGCGCATTGCGGATGAAATCGTAACGATCGGCCACCACACTGGCGCTGTGTTCGGCGCTGCGGATCACCACCGGCCGCAAAAACACCATCAAGTTTTTCTTGCTGCGTTTGCGGGTTTGGTACTTGAACAAATTGCCGAGAATCGGAATGTCGCCAAGACCGCGCACCTTCTCCGCGCCATCGGTCACCTGATCGGAAATCAAACCGCCCAGCACGATGATCTGACCGTCATCGACCAGCACATTGGTTTCGATCGAGCGCTTGGTGGTGATGATGCCGGCCGGATTGGTATCGGACGCAATGTCGGAGGATTCCTGATAAATCGCCAGCTTGACCGTGCCGCCTTCCGAAATTTGCGGCTTGACCTTCAGCGACAAACCGATGTCCTTGCGCTCCACGGTCTGGAACGGATTGACGCCGGCCGCGCCACCTGAGGCGGCAGTGGTGTATTGACCGGTGATGAAGGGCACGTTCTGGCCGACGATGATGCGCGCTTCCTCGTTGTCCAGCGTCAGCAGATTCGGCGTTGACAGGATATTGGTGTCGGCATCGCTTTCCAGTGCGTGCAAGACCGCACCCAGGCCGAGTTTGCCGAGTGCGTTCTGGCGGAAGATGCCGAGCGACATGCCGTTGCCGACTGTGGGGATAGTGGGCGTCGTCGTGGTCGTGCCGGTCGCGGCGGCGCTCGCGCCTGCCAGCGAGGTCGCCAGATTAACGAGGTTGTTACCGCCACTGCTGAACGAGGTCACGCCACCGACGCGATACCTGCTGGTGGAATCGCCCGATAGACCCAGCCATTGCACGCCGAAATCGGCGGCCTTGTCAGCATTGACTTCGACGATCAGCGATTCGACATAGACTTGCGCGCGACGGGCATCGAGCTTGTCGATGACTTCGCGCAAATTGCGATAAACCGGCTCGCTGGCGGTGATAATCAAGGTATTGGTCGAGGCATCCGCTTGGATGTAACCGGCTGCCCCGCCGGAAGGCAGACTGGTCTGCGCCTGCTGACCGCCATTATTCATCTGGCCGGATTGCATGCCGGGGCTCTGTTGCCCAGCTTGCTGCGGCTGCGCCGCCGACAACGACGAGGAAGAAGAAGCGGCCGGCGCAGCCGAGGTATCGGCCGAGACGATAGCGCGCAGGGTTTGCGCCAGCTTGGTCGCTTCGGCGTTACGCAAATACACCACGTGCACATTGCCGGGATTGGCGGTCGGCTGATCGAGCTTGGCAATCAGCGATTTCGCCAACTCGGCGCGCGCCACCGAGCTAGCCTTAATCAGTAAGGAATTGGTGCGCGTGTCGGCCAGCAGCATGGTGCGCTCGGCACCGCCCGAGCCCGCCGACGGTTCCAGCAGACGGTTGACCATGACTGCCAGATCGGTGGCGATGGCATACCGCACCGGCACCACGTCGAAGTCGCCGGTCGCCGGCGCGTCGAGCGAGGCGATGATTTTGCCGATGCGCTTCAAATTGTCGGCGTAGTCGGTGATGACTAAGGAATTGGTGCCGGGATTGGCGTTGATGGTGTTGTTAGGCGAAATCAGCGGCCGCAGCACGGCCACCAGATTGGGCGCGGACTCATAGTTCAAGCGGAAAATTTGCGTGACGATTTGATCGCCGCTGCGACCGGCACCGGCTTGAATCGGCCCGGCCTGCAATTTGGCGTCGGCTTCCGGCACCACCTTGGAATACCCATCGCCCATCACGATGGTGTATCCCTGCAGACGCAGCGCCGAGGACAACAGATTGAAGGCTTGCGCCTTGGTCACCGGCTTTTCCGAAATCAGATTGATCGTGCCCTTGACGCGCGGATCGATGATGAAGGTGATGTTGCTGTAATGTCCGACTGCCTTGACCACCGACTCAATGTCCGCGCCAACGAAATTGAGCACGGCCTCGCCCTTGGCCGGTTCGCGACTATCGGCAGCAAACGCGGGAAGTAGCGGTTGCGCGAATGCGCACAGTAGCGCCGCCGTCATGCCAAGCCGCTTCCAGTTGGTTGGTTGTGGTATTGCCTTGCTAGATTTGATTGTCATTGTCTGAACTCTAATGCGATGAAATTCCTGTTGCCTTCTTTGCGTTGCTGGCCGAGCAGATTCAACAAATTGGCCAACTTGTCTTCATATCCTTGTGCCGCTTCCGCTTGACCGTAAAACCGTAGATACTCGTTCTCCAAGCTGCCGCCGCCGTTCAGCAACAGCGGCCCTTTACGCGTTTTCAAAGCCAACTTCGCTTGCTGCCCCTGCCAATCCATGTCGAGCAGATACGCTCCCAATGGCTTGATCGGCGATAGGCGCGCAGCCATGTCATTCAACTCCAGCGTGACCGTGCCATACACATTCACCACCTGCCCTTGTCGCGCCACCCGCAACGGCGCCCACGACAGGCGCATCTGACCAGAAGGCTGGATGGTGTTCAGCGGCGCGCCCAAACTGCTCAACCGTTCTGCCGGCAACAGCAACGCCGCCGCGCCGATGCGCCATTCACTCCAACTTCCTTGCACCGTCACGGCTTGCGGCAGAGTCAGCGGATTTTCCAGCGTCACATCGACCCGTCCCAACAACAACAGCGGCGATAAGCGCCAGTTGAAACGTCCCGGCAACAGCGGCGTCACCGGATCGCTGCCGCTCGGTGCTGCACCGATAAAAGCCGATCCGCGCCACAAGCTGCCGTCCGGCTCGCCCAACGTCAAGCGACCGCCACTTTGCTGCTCTACCAACGCCGCCATCCAGCTTGCCGGGAAAAACGCCACCAAGGTGAAGCCGATGCTGACGAACGCTGCCAGCAACCATAGCACGAGCTTGTGGATCCGGCCGTCGCAATAGAGCACTATTCGCTCTTTTGCTGTTGCAAGCTCAGCGTGACATTGACCGAATCGGCTTGCGGCAATACCGTCACGTTGGCATCGAGCACCGTCACGCGCGCCGACTTCTGCACTTCATCCAGCCAAGCAACCACGCCAGCAAAAGAAACCGCAGACAGTTGTATCTTAGCAAGATTCCCCGTCACTGCGACGTTTTGCGCCTTCAGGCCTTTACTCGCCATGCTCGCGTCGAGCCCTTCTTTCGTCATTTCCGGCGCCGGCGGCGCGGCATTATTCGCCAACGCCCCTGCCTCGCCGGCCATGGCTTGCATGTCGGCGGCTTGCTGACGCAGCGTCGGTAAATTTTTCTGTAACTTGGCGCGGCCACTATAGGCGGGGTCGATCAGCACGGCATACACCAGCGCAAGCAAGGCGACGACGCCAGCCAGCGCGATCTGTTTGCGTTCGCGTTCATTGCGCTCGCCCCAAAAAGCGGTGAGCGCGTCGCGAGTTTGCGAAACGAAAGTGTCGGCCATTATTTTGCACTCCTGATTTGCCAGACGCCGGCTGCAGTCTGACTCAGCGTCAAATTGCGCGACGCCAGCGCGGCTTGCATCTGCGAGAAGGATGGTTGGTTTTCCGGTTTCAGTTTCACCGTCAAAGTACGCTCGCTGTAATCGAGCCCGGCGACCACGTCGTTGCTCCCCGCGCCCTGCATGACTTCGCCGAATTGCGACACGAGCACTAGGAAATCATCGGGCGCAGCCTGACCCGAATTGCGCCGCCCCTCGGCAATTTTCATCCGCATTTGCAGCAGCGGATCGCGGATCACCGTTTCCTTCGGATAGACCGCTTTGAACAACTGCGTCATGCCGGCATTGAGCACAGCCGCTTCACGCTTCATGCGCAGCCAGTCGATGTTGAGCGCGACGATGTTGACCAGCAAAACCAACGCCGCCAGCGCCAGCGGCCAGCGCCAAGGCTGCCAGTGCAAACCAGGGCTGGCTGCGCCGCCGAGGCCGCCAGCCAAATCGATGGTGGCTGTTTGCGCACCGTCGATCCAACGCGGCCAATTGTCGGCAAACACTTGTATGCGGTCATCGAGTTCGGCGGCGACTGCCGCTGCTTGATAAGCCGGCACCCGCGCCTGCGGCACATACAGCGCCAGCGCCGCCTGCGGCACCAGTGCGCTCAGCGTCTGCAAAGCGTCGGCAGCGGCATCCGTTTCAGGCAGTAGCGACAAGCCCATGCCTTCGTCCGGGCCGGTGCGCACGCTCAGGTCGATATCGTCACCGCTGTCGTATTCGGCGATGACGGCCGCCGCAGTATCCGCTTGCAAAGGCAGGCAAAGCTGAGCAGGAACAATACCAATACGGCGCGCACCGAGCGCAATCACTGCATGCGCGATCTGCTCCAGCCACGCGCGTTCAGCCACCGCCACAGTGCGTTCACCGTCCTCCGCCGGACCGGCGACCAACAAACAGGCGGCCGGATCGGTCATCACCTGCTCTTCCACCAAATTAGGCAAAGCGGCCTTGAGGCGCGCGACCGACAGCGGCGGCGTCTTGATGCGTAATAACGTGACATCGGCGGCGGCGGGAATCAACACGACCCGCTGCGCATTTTTGATGGCGTCGCCAAGATTGGCGAGGGCCGCGCTGCCTTCGCGCTCGACCGCGCCACTGTCGGTGGCAAGCGCAAACCGGCAAGCGGGCAACGCCTCCGCATCCCTGCCATCGGCGACGATCCGCGACGGCAGGCGAATGCAAAGTCTGCTCAAACGCATCTCTCTTTCTTCTCATTCTCTGTGATGCCAATTTTC